>DATEDK010000172.1:0-3985 GCA_035281685.1 Kiloniellales bacterium
CGAGAGCGCGATCGCCAGCAGCAGCGAAAGCGCGATGCCGCCGACCGCGGCCGTCCAGCCGGCCATCTGGAACAAGAGGCCGATCACGGCGGCCCCAGCGAGGCCGCCGAGGTAATAGCTCGCGAGGTAGAGGCCGCTGGCGGCGGCGCGGTCGCGCTCGGCGGCGCGGCCGACGAAGCCGGTCGCGACCGCCTGGGCGAAGAAGGTGCCGACACCGACCAGCACCATGCCGGCGAGGAAGCTCACCAGCTCGTCGCGCAGCATCAGCGGCAGGCCCAGGAGCGCCAGCGCCAAACCGGCGGCGAGCGATCGCCTCGTACCGCAGCGCAGCGCCAGGCGCCCGGCGAAGGGTGTGGTCAGGAGCGAGGGCAGGAAAACGAAGTAGACGAAGCCCAGCCGCATCGCGCCGAGCCCGATCGGCGGCGCCGCCAGCACGAAGTTCGCGTAGGTGAAGGTGCCGATGAAGGCGAAGAGGATGAGGAAGCCGATGGCGAAGGCGGCGGCCAGGGCCGGGTTGCGCAGGTGCGCGAGCCAGGCGGCCCAGGCGCTGCTCTTCGTCGACGCTTCCATCGGCTGTGCCGCCTTGAGACCGCGCCAGGCGAGCAGCGCACCGGCGAGGTTCAGAAGCGCGAAGGCATGGAAGTTGGCCTCGAGACCGAGACTGCCGACCAGCGCGCCGGCTGAGAGCCGTCCGATCAGGTTGCTCGCGACCGCCCCGGTGATGTAGGCGGCGAGCGCCGTGGCGCTCTCCGCGGCGCTGCAGCGCTCGGCGAGGTAGGCCATGGTCAGCGAGAAGGCGGTCGCCATGCAAAGCCCCTGCGCGATGCGCAGCAGGCTGAAAGTGGCGAGGTCGGGCGCGACGGCGAGGAGCGCCGTCGGTACCGCGAGCAGCGCCAGGCTGAGCCAGACGCCGCGGCGCCGGTCGACGCGGCGGCCGAGGAGCGCGACCGCGAGCCCGGCGATGGCCATGCCGAAGGTGCTGGCGTTGACCGCAACGCCGATGGCCGCCGGCGTCGCGGCGTAGCGCTGGGCGAGCGAGGGCAGGATCGCCTGCGCGGCGAAGAGGTCGACCAGCGTCAGGAAGGCGATGAGCCCGATCAGCAGGCTGCGGCGGAACGCGACCTGCGCGGCCGGCGGCTGCATCGGGAGCGTGGGAGCGAGCTGGAGCATCGGAGGTTCCGGAGGTAAGAGGCGCGGCACGGCGAGCCGGGGGAAAGCGCCGTGCCGCGCTCGGAGCGAGGCGCAAGATGCGCCTCACATGGTGTGGGCGTCGTCCTCGACGTGCAGGATGTCGGAGGCGAAGATCACCACGAGCTTGTCGCCCTCGTTGCGCCACCAGTGCTCGGTGTTGCCGGCCTCGATGATCACGTCGCCCGGCCGATGGACGATCGGCACGGCGCAGTCGGAGCTGTATTCCACGATCGTGCCCTCGCCCATGTGCAGGATCGCCGGCCGGTCGGCGTGGCTGTGCAGCGGCACGACGCCGCCCGGCTGGATGTCGAGGCGGCGCAGGCGGAAGACGCGGCCGTCGGCGTCGACTGTGGTCTGCGCGAGGTCGATCGAGGCCAGCACCTCGTCGGTCACCGCGACCGGCGCGATGCCGCCCGGATGCACGAAGTTCTGCGTCACCTTGTCGGCCGGGCATTCCCCGGCGAAGGCGGCGCCCGAGGCGAAAAAGATCGCCGCGGCAGCCACGATGGGCTGCGCGATGCGGCGGGAAGCGTGAACGATGGTCATGGGGGTCTCCTTGGGTGGTGCCGCGGCAATGCCGCTGCGTGACGGGCTGAAGGTGCCGGGGAGCGCGCCTGAATCGAAATGCCGTTGGTCTGTGGTTTTCATCGCGCAACGCTATGGCGCACGGTGTGCGCACCAAAGACCAACCCCCCTCTCCCACTCTCCCCCGCTTCGGCGGGCGAGAGGGCTATCTGCGCGAGGCCAAACAAGCGCGCCCCTCTCCCGCGATTGCGGGGGAGGGTAGGGAGGGGGGTTGGGTCGGTACCTACGAATACGCCATCCGCAGGTCGACGCTCGAACGCTGGCCGATCGCGTCGTAGTGCTCAGCGAGCCAGCTGTCGGCGGCGGTGCGGCCGCGGTCGCGCAGGTAGGTCAGGAAGTCCCAGTCGGCGTTGAGCTTGCTTGCCACGCCGAGCTCAGCCATGGCCTCGTCGTCGGCGACCGCATGGATCTTCATCTCCTTGAGGCCGAGGTGGCTATCGGGATCCTTGTCGATCAGGCGGGTGACGAAGTCGATCGCGCGCAGCTCGCGCAGCAGCGAGGAGTTGAAGGAGATCTCGTTGATGCGGTTCAGGATCTCCGTCGCCGTCTTCGGCACGCCCATGCGGCAGAGCGGATTGATGTGCACGATCAGCACGTCGGCCGACTGGGCTTCGTAGATCAGCGGGAAGATGGCGGGGTTGCCCATGTAGCCGCCGTCCCAATAGTGCTGCCCCTCGATCTCCACCGCCTGGAAAAGGAAGGGCAGGCAGGCCGAGGCCATGACGGCGTCGAGTGTCACCTCGTCGTTGCCGAAGACCTTCACCTTGCCGCTCTCGACGTTGGTGGCGGAGAGGAAGACCTTGAGGCGGCAGTCGGCGCGGCGCACGGCCTCGAAATCCACCGACTGCTCGACCACCCGGCGCAGCGGGTTCCAGTTCAGCGGGTTGAACTGGTAGGGCGACAGCAGCCGCGAGATCATGTCGAACCACAGGAAAGCCGGCGAGTTCTCCAGCGAGCGATTGGCGGTCCAGCGGTCGAGCAGCGTCGGCTGCAGCGGGCTGAACGCGCCGGCGTGGCTGACCCGCCGCCAAAAGTTGGCAAGCGCACGCTTGCCGCCCTCGCGGCCGCCTTCCGTCAGGCCGTAGGCCAGCACCACGGCGTTCATCGCGCCGGCGCTGGTGGCGGAGACCGCCTCGAAGCCGATGCGCTCGTCCTCCAGCAGGCGGTCGAGCACGCCCCAGGTGAAGGCGCCGTGCGCGCCGCCGCCCTGCAGCGCCAGGTTGATCCGCTTCTCGGCCGCGACGCAGCCGCAGCCGGGCTTCGGCTGCGCTTGCGAGAACTGATAGCCGTCCATGGCTGGTCTCCTCAGTGCGCGGTCCAGCCGCCGTCGACCGGCAGCGCGGCGCCGGTGATCGATGCGGCCTGCTCGCTGCAGAGGAAGGCGGTGAAAGCGCCCAGTTCCTCGACCGTCGCGAACCGCTTGTTCGGCTGGTTGGCGAGCAGCACGTCGCGCACCACGGCCTCGCGATCGATGCCGTGGCTCTTCGCCTGGTCCTCGATCTGCTTCTCGACCAGCGGCGTCCAGACGTAGCCCGGACAGAGTGCGTTGCAGGTGACGCCGGCCTCGGCGCCCTCGAGCGCGGTCACCTTGGTGAGGCCGATCAGGCCGTGCTTGGCGGTGACGTAGGCGCTCTTGAAGGGCGAGGCGACCAGGCCGTGCGCGGAGGCGACGTTGACGATGCGCCCGAAGCCGCGCGCTTTCATGCCGGCCAGCGTCAGGCGGGTCAGGTGGAAGGCGGCGGAGAGGTTGATCGCAAGGATCGCGTCCCACTTCGCGGGCGGAAACTCCGGCAGCGGCGCCACGTGCTGGATACCGGCATTGTTCACCAGGATGTCGACCTTGCCGTGCCGCGCGGTGGCGCTGGCAACCAGATCGGCGATCTGCTCGGGCCGGCTCATGTCGGCGCCGTGGTAGCCGGGCTCGACGCCGTAGTCGTCGCGGAACTGCCGCTGCAGCGTCTCGATCTCGGCGGGCGGGCTCAGCCCGTTCAGCAGCACCTGCGCGCCCTGCTGGGCGAGCGTGCGGGCGATGCCGAGCCCGATGCCGCTGGTCGAGCCGGTGACGATGGCCACCTTGCCGGCGAGCGGCCGGCCCCGGTTGGCCTGAGGTTGGCTGGCGACGGGAAGGGTCATGACGGTCATGGGGAAGCTCCGGGGTCGGGGAATGAGGTGCTCCGATCCTCGCGGGCTCTGCGTTCTGGGTTAAATG
>DATEDK010000173.1:0-4562 GCA_035281685.1 Kiloniellales bacterium
ACCGCGGCGTTCAGCTCGGTCTGCGAGCAGAGGCCGAGCAGCACGGGATCGCGCGGCCGGATGTTCGGGCTGTTCCAGTGCGTGCGCTCGCGAATCGCCAGGATCGTCGCCTTGGTCGTGCCGATCAGCTTGGAGATCTGCGCGTCCTTCAGCTCCGGGAAGTGGCGCAGCAGGTAGGCGACGCCGTCCGGCTTGTCCTGGCGCTTGGCGACCGGCGTATAGCGCGGCCCCTTGGTCCGCTTCACCGGCTGCGGCAGGTCGACCTTCTTCATGTTGAGCCGCGCGGTCGGATCGGCCTCGCAGCGCTCGATCTCTTCCTTGGTGAGCTGGTTGTTCAGCGTCGGATCGAGACCCTGAATGCCCTTGGCGACCTCGCCGTCGGCGATGCCTTGCACCTCCAGCGGGTGCAGGCCGCAGAATTCGGCCACCTGCTGGAAGGACAGGGAGGTGTTCTCGATCAGCCAAACCGCCGTGGCCTTCGGCATCATCGGTGCAGCCATGACTTCTCCTTTCCGGGGCGCCAGGCCTTTGCCCGTCGCCGCCCTGCCCGCTCACGGCGGACAGAACTCAGCTTCCTTGTTGGGGAAAACCTGCAACCAGATATACTCCCGGGTGCCGGAGGAGAAAAGGGGCGGCGCGACAAAGAGCCTGCGGGGGCGGATTCCCGCTGGACAGGTTCGTGCGGCCGGCCCAAGGCTCCCGGGCGCCGTAGCCATCACCAAGGACCCTCCATGGCTCCCGACAGCGTGCCCACGCGCAAGTTTTCCGTCACCCGCTCGAAGAAGACGCAGCACCGCACCGAACTCGATCACGAGCGCGGCATCGACATGCCGGCGCTGCGTGCCTACCGGCTCGGGCGCCTGCGCGCCGAGCTGAAGAAGCGCGACTACATGGGCATCCTGCTCTATGACCCGATCAACATCCGCTACGCCACCGGCACGCGGAACATGGCGGTCTGGACGCTGCACAATGCCACCCGCTACGCCTTCGTGCCCACGGAGGGGCCGATCACCCTCTTCGACTTCCACAACTGCGAGCATCTCTCGCACGGCATCGAAACCGTCGCCGAGACCAGGCTCGCCACGTCCTATTACTTCTTCGGCGCCGGGACGCGCGGCCCCGAGAAGGCCGAGCAGTGGGCCGACGAGATCGCCGAGCTGGTGCGCGCGCACGGCGGCGGCAACAAGCGGCTCGCCGTCGACAAGCTGGAGCCGCTCGGCACCTGGGCCTTGCAGAAGCGCGGCATCGAGCTGCACGAGGGCCAGGAACCCTGCGAGTTCGCGCGCTGCATCAAGAACGAGGCCGAGCTCGCCCTGATGTCGAACGCCATCGCGGTCTGCGAGATCGCCATGGCGGAGATGCGCGAGGCGGTGCGCCCCGGCGTCACCGAGAATCAGCTTTGGGCGGTGCTGAACCACGCCAACGCCGCGCGCGGCGGCGAGTGGATCGAGACGCGCATCCTCTCCTCCGGCGGGCGCACCAATCCTTGGTTCGCCGAGTGCTCGGACCGCATGGTGCGGCCGGGCGAGCTGGTCTCCTTCGACACCGACCTGATCGGTCCCTACGGCTACTGCGCGGACCTGTCGCGCACCTACTTCTGCGGGCCCGGCAACCCGACCGCCGAGCAGAAGCGGCTCTATGGCCTGGCCTACGAGCAGATCCACTACAACATGGCGCTGCTGCGGCCCGGCCTCGGCTTCCGCGAGCTTGCCGAGACCGCATGGCAGATGCCCGAGAGCTGCCTGCCGAACCGCTACTCCGTGGTCGTGCACGGCGTCGGCCTCTGCGACGAGTATCCCGGCGTGATCTACAAGGAGGACTTCGCCAAGGGCGCCGGCTACGACGGGGTGTTCGAAGCCGGCATGACCGTCTGCGTCGAGAGCTACATGGGCGAGCTCGGCGGCGACGAGGGCGTGAAACTGGAGCAGCAGGTGCTGATCACGGAGAACGGCACGGAGCTGCTCTCCACCTTCCCCTTCGAGGAGGACCTGCTGCCCTCGCGCTGGCTCTGATGGCCACGATCGGGGCCATCGCGCCGGCCGAGTACGCCGCGGCTGTGCCGGAGCTGGCGGAGGTGCTTTCCGCCTGCGTCGAGTCCGGCGCGGGCGTCTCCTTCATGCTTCCCTTCCCGCCGGCGGCGGCAGCCGAGTTCTGGCGTGGCCTGACGCCGCGGGTCGCGGACGGCACGATCCTGGTCCTGGCCGCCCGCAACGGCGGGCGGATCGACGGCACGGTGCAGCTGCAGCTGGTCAGCATCCCGAACCAGCCGCACCGCGCCGAGGTGGCGAAGATGCTGGTGCATCCCCGGGCACGGCGGCAGGGCCTGGCCGAGGCACTGATGCTTCGGCTGGAACTGGAAGCGCGCCGCCGCAGCCGTCGCCTGCTCACCCTCGATACCGCCAGCGACGTCGCCGACCGGCTCTATCGCCGGCTCGGCTACCACGAGGTCGGCGTCATTCCGGGCTACGCCTACTGGCCCGACGGCCGCCTGTCGGACACCACGATCTTCTACAAGTGGCTGGACTGAGGTCTCGGGGCTGAGATCGAACGCTCGCTTGTGAGCCACGCGGCACCGTGCTAGCCCAGGCGCCGCTTTCGTGTGGGAGGATCTCGATGAGCGAGAAGAGCGCCGGCGCCGCCGGCGAGCCAGCCGGCCAGCCGACGGGTCAGTCCGGGGGAGAGTCCGCCGAGCCGCGGCTTTCGATCCTGACCCAGTACATCAAGGATCTCTCCTTCGAGAACCCGAGCGCGCCGGTGATCTACGCGCAGCTCAAGGGCCAGCCGACCATCACGGTCAACATCGACGTGCGCGTCGGCCGTCTGCAGGAGCGCCTGGCCGAGGTGGCGCTGCGCCTCAAGCTCGAAGCCAAGGCGGAGAGCACGGTCGCCTTCATCTGTGAGCTCGAGTATGCCGGCCTCTGCGCGCTCGGCGGCAATCCCTCCACGGCCGAGGCCGAGCGGCTCTACCTGGTCGATGCCGCGACGCTGCTCTTTCCCTTCGCGCGCGCGATCCTGGCGAACCAGATCCGCGACGGCGGCTTCGCGCCGCTGATGCTGGCGCCGATCGACTTCGTGAAGCTCTATCAGCAGCGCAGGGCGGCGAGCGACGCCGCGGTTTCCACCAACATGCAGTTCCCAGCGCAGGGGAACGCGTAACGTTGTCCCCTCTCCCGCGCAACGCGCGGGGGAGGGTTAGGGAGGGGGTGTCGACCGTAAGAGCTGCTTCGTCGAGACCCCCTCCCCAGCCCTCCCCCAGCTTCGCTGGGAGAGGGAGTCAGCTCAGCCAGATCGCGTCCTTCAGCTTCGCCAGCATGGCGGCGTGCGCCAGCAGCTCTTCGGGCGCCGGCGCAAAGACGCGCGGCGCGCGGGCCGTCGCGCCAGCCGCGACCACGATCGGCTGTGCCAGGGTCGCCACCTCGATGCGCTGCTCGATCACCAGGCTCGGCTGGCGGCCGCCGATCAGCTCGAGATAGACCTCGGCCAAGAGCTCGCAGTCCAAAAGCGCGCCGTGCAGCGTGCGCGCCGAGTTGTCGATGCTGAAGCGGCGGCAGAGCGCGTCGAGGCTGGCCTGGGCACCGGGGAACTTGCTGCGCGCCATCTGCACCGTGTCGAGGGCGCGGTCCAGATCGAGCGGCGGGCGGCGGATGCGTGCCAGTTCGGCATTGATGAAGCGCAGGTCGAAGTTCGCGTTGTGGATCACCAGCCGCGCGTCGCCGATGAACTCGAGGAACTGCTCGACGACCTCGGCGAAGGTCGGGTGCGTGCGCAGGAAATCGTCGGAGAGGCCGTGCACGCGGAAGGCGTCTTCCGGCATCTCGCGCTCGGGATTGACGTACTGCCGGTAGTGCCGCCCCGTCGGCAGGTGGTTCACCAGCTCGAGGCAGCCGATCTCGACGATGCGGTGGCCATCGGCCGGATCGAGCCCGGTGGTCTCGGTATCGAGCACGATCTCGCGCGTCATCGCATCCCTCTCAGCCGCCTGAGCCGCTGCGGTGCCGGTGGCCAAGCCCGGCTCGGCGCTCCCTTCGCGAGTCTGACGGCGCGCTTGAGGTGCCGCAAGCCGAAGCCGTAACCCAGTCCGCTCGGCACGACATAGTCGGCGCGGCGCCGCTTCTCCCGGTCGGACGTCTGCCGCGCGAGGATGCCGTCGAGCTTCGCTTGCGTCATGCCCGGCCGTGAGAGAGCGCGCTGCCGCTGCAGAAAGCCGGGCGCCGAGACGGCGATGACGTAGTCGCAGTCGGCCTCGCCGCCGGTTTCGAAGAGCAGCGGGATGTCCAGAACGACCAGCGGCCGACGGCGCCGCGCCTGGCGCTGCAGGAAGGCCAGCGTTTCGCGCCTGACCAAGGGATGCAGCATGCGCTCCAGGTCGCGCAGCGCCTCGGGCCTGCCGAAGACCAGCTGACCCAGCCTCTGTCGATCGACCCCGCCATTCACGATCGCCTCGGGGAAGCGCCTCGCGACCGCGGCCAGCGCCTTGCCGCCCGGCGCGTAGAGCCGGTGGATCGCCGCGTCGGCGTCGTGCAGCGGCAGGCCGAGCCGCCGCAGTTGCCGCGCCGCCGTCG
>DATEDK010000174.1:0-7072 GCA_035281685.1 Kiloniellales bacterium
CGGACCTCTCGCTGAATGCGATCGCGAACCTCGGCTATGCCGAGCTGCGTTTCGGCCCGCCGGTCTACCCAGGCGACACGCTGGCGACAGAGAGCGAGGTCATCGGCCTGAAGCAGGCCTCGAGCGGCGACAGCGGCATCGTCTGGGTGCGCTCGACCTGTCGCAATCAGCGCCGGGAGGTCGTGCTGCTGTGGGTGCGCTGGGTGCTGGTGCGCAAACGTGACAGCGCCGCGCCGGCGCCTGACGCCGTGGTGCCGGCGCTGGCGGCGCGTGTGGCGCCCGAGAGCCTCGCACTACCGGACCTCAGCTTCGCGGCCTACGACTTTGCGCTCGCCGGCTCGCCGCACCGCTGGGGCGATTACCGGGTGGGCGAGACCATCGATCACCTCGACGGCATGACGCTGGAGGAGGCCGAGCATCAACTGGCGACGCGCCTCTACCAGAACACGGCCCGGGTGCACTTCGATCTGGCCCAGCAGAGGACGAGCCGCTTCGGCAAGCGGCTGGTCTACGGCGGCCACGTCATCTCGCTCGCCCGCGCGCTTTCCTGCAACGGTCTTGGCAACGCGCAGCGGATCCTGGCGATCAATGCCGGCACGCATGCCAATCCCTGCTTCGCCGGCGACACGCTCTACGCCTGGAGCGAGGTACTGGAGACGGCGCCGCTTGTCGGCCGCAGCGACGCGGGCCTGCTCCGCCTGCGCACGCTCGCGCTGAAGGACCGCCCGGGGTCGGCCTTCCCCAACGGCGATCCGCGCCCTGGCCCCGATGGCAAGCGAGATCCTGCTGTGCTGCTCGACCTCGATTACTGGGTGGCGCTGCCGGCCTGAGCTTCGGTTCGCGGGCGTCGTTTCCGCCGGGGAAGCCATCATGTTATCCTTGGCTCATGGTGAGCTATCGAACCTATGAGCTGCGCATGGCGGCTCGTGCTGCCGGCTACACCGGCCTCGACAAGCTCGAAGCGACGCTGCCGAAGCGGTGGTACGTCGACCCCAGCCAGTACGCGCGCGAGCTCTCGCAGATCTGGTATCGCAACTGGCTCTATGCCTGCCGGGCTGATGCCCTGCCGGAGCCGGGCTCGTTCCGCACTTTCGAGATCGGCGACCAGAACGTTCTCTTGGTGAAGGACCGCCACGGCGAGATCCGCGCCTTCCACAACGTCTGCCGCCATCGCGGCTCGCGCCTGGTGCTGCAGCCGGAGGGGCGCCTCGGCGCTCTGGCGCTGACCTGTCCCTACCACGCTTGGGTCTACAAGCTCGACGGCAGTCTCTTCAGGACTCCCAACCTGATGGACGACGGCGGGATCGACAAGTCGGCCTTCGGCCTCTTTCCCGTCGCGCTGAAGAACTGGCGCGGCTTCCTCTTCCTCTGCCTGGCCGAGGACCCCCCGCCGTTCGAAGAGATGTTCAACGGCGCCGAGCATGTCCTCGCCAACTGGCCGCTGGAGGACCTGGTGGTCGGCCACCGCGCGACCCTCAGCATCGCCTGCAACTGGAAGCTCTTCTGGGAAAACTTCAACGAGTGTCTGCATTGCCCGGGCGTGCATCCGGGACTGTCCGAGCTGGTGCCGATCTACGGCCGCGGCATCACCGGACTGCGGGACGATCCCGGCTGGAAGGAAAAGGCCGAGGTCAAGGATCCGCGCTACCGCGGCGGCATTCGAACCGGTGCGAAGACCTGGTCGACGGACGGCCAGATGCAGGGACCGGGGTTCCCCGGACTCACCGACGAGGAACGCAGGATCGGCGCGCTCTACGTAACGCTGCTGCCGACCGGCTATTGGGTCGGCCACGTAGACTATGCGCGCGTGGTGCGGATCATGCCGGTCGGTCCGACCGCCACGGAACTGCACGTCGAGTGGCTCTTCGCCCGCGAGACCATGGAAATGCCAGGCTTCGACAGGGGGAAGATCGTCGACTTCGTCCTCTCGTTCCTGCGCGAAGACGGCGGCATCTGCGAGGTCAACCAGCTTGGCCTCTCCGCGTTGCCGTACGATGAAGGCGTGCTCCTGCCTCCCGAGTACGCGGTGAAGGACTTCCAGGACTGGGTGAGGAAGCAGCTCCAGTAACGGCACCCAGGCCCCTGCTCGACGCCGACTACTGCGTGGCGCTGCCGGCCTGAGCCTCCGTCGGCGGCGGCACGCCAGGCGCGACGGGGTCGGCGGCGCAGCTTTCCGGTGCCGGCGCCGTACGGGTGCGCCGGTAGAGCGCGAAGAGGCCGAGCGCAGCCTGCGTCGCCGCGAGGTAGAGGAAGAAACCGCCGGTGCCGACCCGCTCCATCACCAGGCCGGCGATCGGCGGGCCGGCGATCGCACCGATCCCGACCAGCAGATAGATCGTGGCGCTGGCGCCGACCATCTGGTTCTGCGAGAGACGGTCGTTCGCGATCGCAAGGGTGAGCGAATAGAACGGCAGGCAGAGCCCGCCCAGGAGCGCGGTCGCGGCCAAGAGACCGGCGAAGCTCCGTTCCGACAGCCAGAGGGCCAGCAGCGCCGCGCCGGCGGCCGCAAGCGTGATCCCGGCAAGCACGAGACGGCGCTCGACGCGGTCGGCGAGGCGGCCGATCGGCAGCTGCAACACGATGCCGCCGACATAGATCGCGGCGGTGAAGAGCGCGACCTCGCGCGTCGAGTAGTCGGCGCTCTGCGCATAGACCGAGGCCATGCCGACCAGCGTGCCGTGGATCAGGCCCACCATCGCCGCCGCGACCGTGGCGAGCGGCGCGATGCGCCAGAGCGCGAAGAGCGGCACGCGCGCCGGCGAGCTGTAGTCGGGAGCGCTCTGCGTCGCCAGCGCCAGCGGCACGACGCAGGCCGAGAAGAAGCCGGCGATCAGCAGAAAGTGAGAGCTGCCGGCCGGATCGGCGACGTCGATCAAGAGCTGGCCGGCGGCCATCGAGATCAGCCAGAGGATCATGTAGACGGCCAGCAGGCGGCCGCGGAAGGTATTCTGCGCGCGGTCGTTCACCCAGCTCTCGACCACCACGTACATCGAGGTCAGCGCGAAGCCGGCGAGCGCGCGCATCGCGCCCCAGAGCCAGGGGTCGAGCAGCGCGGCATGCACCAGGGCGGCGACGCTCGCCAGGCCCGCCATCGCGGCGAAGACGCGGATGTGCCCGACGCGCTGGACCAGGCGCGGCGACAGCAGCGCGCCGGTGACGATGCCGACGAAAAACCCGGCGAGCACCAGCCCGGCGACGTCGGTCGTATAGCCGGCCAGTGTCAGCTTGACGCCCAGAAGGGAGTTCAGCAGGCCGTGGCCCAGCACCAGGATGGTGAAGCTGGCGAAGAGCGCCCAACAGGATCTGAGCGCTTGCAGGAAGGTCATGAAGATCGCTACCGCGGAAGGGTCTTGGCAGCAGAGCCTAGAGAAGCGGCCACCCCCGCGCACCCCGCGCCACCGGCGGGGAGCCATGCCCCAGATTGCTAGGTGGGGCGGTTAGCTGCGCCGCGGGATGAGGCGGAGGGCGACGGCCGCCAGGGAGAGGAGGGCTCCCAAGGTCAGCACGGCGCCCACGGCGTGGGAGTACTCCCATTCGTCGCGCAGCCGCTCCCAATCATCGGGGATCTGCGTCCAGTTGGCCGTGGCGACGTTGGCGGGATAGGTGAAGGCCCAAAAGATCGCCTGGGCCGCGACGATGCAGCCGAGCGCGGCCAAGATCCAAAGCAGGGCAGGGCCTTGCCGCCGCAGCGCCACCGCGAGCCACAGCAGGCTGGCAAGCGCGCCGACCACGGCCACGCCGATGAACTGCCAGCCGGAATAGATGGCCTGGGTCACGAAGTAGTCTTCGCGGTCCAGCGGCAGCTTGTTCGGCAGGGAGAAGAGATGCGCCAGCGCCGGACCCAGCATCAGGCCGACGAAGAGCATCGAGCAGAAGAAGGCGATGCGCTGGGAGAAGCCCATGAGCGGGGAACCGCAGGCGCCACGACCGGTTCCGGTCGCGGCGCCCGGCCTCAGCTCTCCAGCTCGGTATCCCAGTAGAGGTAGTCGCCCCAGCTCTGGTGCAAAAAGTTGGGCGGGAAAGCCCGCCCGTTTTCCTGCAGCTGGAACGTGGTCGGCTGATCTGCCGGCCGTGCCGGCCTCATGCCGCTCTCCCGCGGCGTTCGGTTGCCCTTGCGCAGGTTGCAGCTCTGGCAGGCGGTGACGACGTTGTCCCAGGTCGTCCGGCCGCCGCGCGAGCGTGGCAGCACGTGGTCGAAGGTCAGCTGCTCGGCCGGGAAGCCCTCGCTGCAGTACTGGCACTGGAAGCGGTCGCGCAGGAACACGTTGAACCGCGTGAAGGCCGGCCGGCGCTCCAGCGGGACGTACTCCTTGAGCGCGATCACCGACGGCAGCCGCATCTCGAAGGAGGGCGAGCGCACCACCTGGTCGTATTCGCAGAGGATGTTGACCCGGTCGAGGAACACCGCCTTCACCGAGTCCTGCCAGGACCACAGCGACAGCGGGAAATAGCTGAGCGGACGGTAGTCCGCATTCAGCACCAGCGACGGGAATCCGTTGACGGCTGCTCCCAAGCGCCAGACCTCCTCGGGGCGACAGGGCCGCGATCATAGCGACCCGCGTCGTTGCAGCAATCCTTTAGCCGATCCGACGGCGCCGGCACAAGATATGGGGCCGGCGGCGCCGGCAAACTTCATCCCGTTGTAACCGCGCCCCTCAGTGCGTCTGCGCGGATGCGCCGGACAGCACCTTGCGCAGGAAGGCCGAGCCCTGCCGCAGGCCCTCTTCGTCGATGCCGTGTGCCAGCATCGGCCGCAGCAGAAGCTTGGCATCGACACCGCCGTGCGACAGGAACTGCTGTGCGACCCGGCTTGCTTGGGGCGGCACCACCGTATCGCGCTCGCCGTGCACCAGCAGCACCGGTGGCCTGCTGGTGAGCTCGTCGTTCAACGTTTCAGCGGCGATCAGCACGCCCGAGTAGGCGATGACGCCGGCAAGGCGCCGGTTCATCCTGAGGCCGACGTGGAGCGCAAGCATCGCTCCCTGCGAGAAGCCGAGCAGCACGGTGTCGGCGTCGGTCAGACCCAGCTTGGCCTGCTCTTCGTCCAGGAAGGCCGTCACCAGCGAGGCCGCCAGGCGCGCGCCGGCGAGGAGTTGCGTCTGGCTGTTGTCGGCGAAGGAGAACCACTGCAGCCCGGCCGGATTGGCATCGCAGGGAAAGGGCGCATCGGGCGAGAGAAAAAGCGTCGTCGACAGGCCGCGGGCGAAGTGCGGCGCGAGCCCGATCAGGTCCGCTCCGTTGGCGCCCCAGCCGTGCAGGAACACGACCAGCTTCTCCGCCCGTCCGCCCGCCGCGGGACCGAAACTCGGCCCCGACAATGCCACCCCCGTGGTCATCTGCCGTCCCTCTCTTCTGTCGAACTAACGACCCAACCCCCCTCCCTACCCTCCCCCGCTTTCGCTGGAGAGGGGCGCCACTGTCTGAGCTTGCGCAGAAAGCCCTCTCTCGCGAAGCGAGGGAGAGTGGGAGAGGGGGGTTTGGTTTATCTGGCAGCGCCTAGGCCTCTTCGATCACCGCTTGGGCGCCCTCGCGGTCGGGACCGGAGAAGTCGCGCTCTAGAATGGCGCTGAGCTGCGCCACGCGCGAGCGCAGCGAGGACCTGGTCTGCTGGCCGGCGGAAAGGCGCGCCAGGCTGATCGCGGCGCGCAACTCCAGCAGCAGGGCGTCCTGCGCCCGCGCGATGGTCATGGCCTCGCGCAGCTGGGTCTCGGCGGCGGCAGGATCGTCGGGCGCCAGCGCCTCTCCCTTCAGGCGCAGGAGCTCCGGCATGATCCAGCGCTCCCCGGTGCGGCGCCCGGTCGAGAAGGCATCCTCCAGCGCGGCCAGGGCCTCCTTGTTGCGGCCGGCCCGGATCAGGCCGCCGGCCAGCAGCGAGAGGTAGAAGGGCACCTCGATCTCGACCGCCGTGGCGCGGAAGGTTTCGACCGCGCGGCGCATCAGGGCCGCACCGCTGACCGCGTCGCCGTGCAGCAGACGCTTGTAGCCGACGTGGAAGCCGGCGAGGTCGATCCAGTAGGGGATGCCGCGCGCCTCGGCGATGGCCTGCAGGCGGCGCGCGAGATCCTCGGCGACGGTCTCGTCGCCGATCAGGTGGCAGAGGATCAGCGCGTTGGTGCAGGCGATGCCGTGCGAGAAGCGCGAGTGCGCCTCGGCCAGCGTGACCGAGGTGCGCGAGATCTGCCGCGCCGCGTCGATGCGGCCGGTCAGCGCGACGCTGAGGGCGAGGTAGCTGAGCGCGGTCGTGGGGTACTGCAGGCGCGCCAGCGCCTCGCGGTCGGTCACCTTCTCGGCCGCCGCCAGCGAGGCGCGCAGCGATTCCTCGGCGGCCAGCGGCTTGCCCAGCAGGAAGTAGACGCAGCCCATCGACTGGTCGGCCAGCACACGCGCGATGCCGTCGCCGTGCTGCTCGGCGATGCGGCGCAGCTCGCCCGCCACGCGCTCGATGCCGGCGATGTCCGGCCGGTTGACGTTGATGCCGAGCTCCAGGCGCAGGCTCTGCACCTGGCGCGCGACGTCGCCCAGCGTCTCGGCCAGCACGCGGGCGCGCTGGCAGGCGGCGAGCGCCTCGTCGCCGCTGGTGAAGCGGGCCGAGCGCAGACACTCGGCCTTGGCCATCTGCAGGTTCAGCTCGAGCGCGTGGCGGCCGGGCGCATCCGGCAGCTCGTTCAGCGAGGCCAGGCCGGACTTCAGGTGCTGCAGCGCCTCGCCGTAGGCGCCGATCTTGAGGGCCTGCTTGCCCGCTTCCAGCCAGCGCTGCGTCGCCTTCTCCGCCATGCCGGCGCCGGCGTAGTGCCGCGCCACCATCTCCGGCCGCTTCTCGCCCATGTCGGCAAAGCGCGTCTCCAGCGCCGAGGCGATGCGCCGGTGCAGCTTGCTGCGCCGGCGGATCAGCAGCGTGTCGTAGGTCGCCTCCTGCAGCAGGCCGTGCTTGAAGAGATAGGTTTCGCCGACGCCCGGCATCTGCTCCACCAAGCCGGCGTCGAGCAGCCGGGTGAGGCCGGTGGAGAGCGCTACTTCGTCCATGTCCGCCACCATCGCCAGCAGCGGGAAGGAGAACTCGCGGCCGATCACC
>DATEDK010000175.1:0-2157 GCA_035281685.1 Kiloniellales bacterium
TTTTGAACCTTGGAACGCTCCCCCCTTCCCGCGCCGATCGTCCAGCCGCTGCGCGCCGCGGTGCCCGTGCTGCTGTCGGTGCCGCACTCGGGCCGCGACTATCCGCACTGGCTGACCGGCAACGCCATCGGCGGCCGGCCGGCGCTGGAGAGCCTGGAGGACCCGCTGGTCGACCGCCTGATCTGGCGCGCGGTCGCCCGCGGCGTCGGCGCGGTCATCGCCCGCGCGCCCCGCGCCGCCATCGACTGCAACCGTGCCGCCGACGAGATCGACCCGACGGTGATCGCCGATGCCGGCAGCGAAGCGGTCGGCGTTCGCGCTCGCGGCGGCCTGGGGATCGTGCCGTCACGCTGTGTGCCGCATGGCCGCCTGTGGCGCCGGCCCATCGACCGGGCGGAGCTGGAGCGGCGCGTCGCCGAGGCGCACAGGCCGTTCCATGAGGCGATCGCGGCCGAGGTCGAAGGCATGGCCGCCGCGCACGGCCACGCACTGCTGATCGACTGCCATTCCATGCCCAGCCGGCTCGGTCAGCCGCAGGTCGTCATTGGCGACCGGCATGGCGGCAGCGCCGTTCCCTGGCTGGCCGAGCAGGCAGCGCGGATTGCGCGGTCGAGCGGCTGGTCGGTCGGGCTCAACGACCCCTATGCCGGCGGCTTTGTCGTCGAGCGGCACGGGCGGCCTGACCGGCGGGTGCATGCGCTGCAGCTGGAGATCGACCGGTCCTGCTATCTGGCCCGCGACCTGCGCGGCCCCGGACCAGGCTTCGACCGGGCGGCGCGGCTGATCGAGCAGCTCGCCTTCGGCCTCGCCGAGGCGCTCGCCGCACCGGATGCGCTGGCAGCAGAATAGCTCAAAAAAAGGGCCATCCCGGTAGGCCCGGGATGGCCGGAGTTCAGGGAGGAACGCACCGACTGAGGGTGCGCAGGCCGGCAGCTCAGCGAAGGGGTACGCATTCCGCCGCCGGCAAGTCCGAAGTGGGCCCGCGCGAGTCCCCATTTCAACGGCTGGAGCTTCGCTCCGCCGCGCGATTTGCACGCGCCGCCTTTACGCCTCGGCGGTCTCGGGCAGCTTGGCGCCGGCGGGACCCTTGCCCTGCTGCACCTGGCGCGCGAACAGGTCGCGCACCTGCGACAGCGAGAAAAGGTGGGCGTAGATGGCCGGAAGCATGCCGTTCTGGTTCATCCGCTGGAGCTCCTCGCCGCCGAGGTTGCGAAGCTTCTCCTCGTCGATCATGCGGAAGCCGCGATAGAGGAACGGCTGCTCGCTGCCCTCCGGCTGGATGGCAACCTCGCCGTCCATCAGCAGGCCGGACTTCTGCAGGTCTTCCATGAACGCCTGGGTGCGCTGGCCGGCGGTCTCGAACTGCTCGCAGAAGGCCAGGATGTTCTTGGTCGTCTCGCTCGGCTGGTCGCCGTCGAACAGGGCCGCGCCGTCGGCATCCTCGGCGACCGCGCCGGCGGTCGGGTCGAAGCAGAGCGACAGCTCATCCGTGTCCGGGCGGAGCTTGGCGAGGAGGAACGGGTAGCGGCGCAAGTATGCCGGGATGTAGCTGTTGCGGTCGAGCGGCCGGCCTTCCTCGTCGAAATAGGTGTTCACGCCCTCGTTGAGGCCGAGCAGCGCCAGCGGGATCGGGCTGTCGCCCGCCGAGAAGATGATCGGATAGTGGCGCTGGACGACGGCGAATTCCTCGACCGTCACCGGCACCGCGTGGGTCTTGCCCACCTGCGGCAGCGTGTAGGCCTTCTTCAGCTTCATCTTGCCATGCTGGCCGGTGTTGAGGGCCTCGAGGCTGTTGTAGAGCAGGGGCAGCGGGGCCTGGTTCGGCGCTTCGGTCGCCATGTTCGTCATTCTCCATGCGATGACCGGTGACGAAGCGCGCGAGCGAACTTCGGGAAAACCGGCCTGAATTCAGTCGTCCGGAGCCTCTAGAAGCCGCACCGGCCTTCCGCAAGCCCGCGGGCAGCCTCAAGAAATTCATCGACGGTTCAATCCCTCCTGTGCAACGCTCCCCTTGGGATGGGCAGCGCATAAATGATCTTCTCCGGACTCCTCGGCCTGCTGTCGGCGCTTTATGCCGGCGGCGCGGTGCCGCCCGCGCCCGCCGAGGGCGTCAAGGTGATGACCGTCGAGGAGCGGCTGATCATCCGCGTCCCCGTC
>DATEDK010000176.1:0-3327 GCA_035281685.1 Kiloniellales bacterium
CGGCGGGGCTCGAGGAGGTCGCCCTGCAGCCCGATCCGCTGGGCCGGGTGCTCGCGCGCTTCGACCGGCCGAACGGGCTCGCCATCGAGCGGGTCGCCGTGCCGATCGGCGTCATCGCCATCATCTACGAGAGCCGGCCGAACGTGACGGCCGACGCGGGCGCGCTCTGTCTCAAGGCGGGCAGCGCGGCCATCCTGCGCGGCGGCTCGGAATCCTTCTTCTCCTCCGCCGCGATCCTTGCCTGCCTGCAGCAGGGCCTGGCCGAGGCCGGCCTGTCGCGCACCGCGATCCAAGCCGTGCCGACCACGGCGCGCGCCGCCGTCGGCCACCTGCTGAGCATGGCGGAGCACGTCGATCTCATCGTGCCGCGCGGCGGCAAGGGCCTGATCGAGCGCGTGCAGAAAGAGGCGCGCATGCCCGTGCTCGCCCACCTCGAGGGCCTGAACCACTGCTACGTCCACGCGGCCGCCGACCCGGAGAAGGCGCGGCGCGTGGTGTTCAACGCAAAGATGCGGCGCGTCGCGGTCTGCGGCGCGACGGAGAGCGTGCTCTGCGACCGCGCCGTGCTGAGCTCGCACCTGAAGCCGCTGCTGGACGACCTCATCGCCGCCGGCTGCGAGGTCCGCGGCGACGCCGAGGTCCAGAAACTGGACCGGCGCGTCAAGGCCGCCACCGAAGCCGACTGGAGCACGGAATACCTGGCGCCGATCGTCTCCGTGCGCGCGGTCGCGGGGCTCGACGAGGCGCTGGCGCACATCGCGCGCTACGGCTCGCGCCACACCGAGGCGATCCTGACGGAGGACCGCGCCACGGCGGAGCGCTTCCTCGCAGAGGTCGACGCCGCCATCGTGCTGCTGAATGCCTCGACGCAGTTCGCCGACGGCGGCGAGTTCGGCATGGGTGCCGAGATCGGCATCGCCACCGGCAAGCTGCCGCCGCGCGGCCCGGTCGGCGCGGCCGAGCTCACCAGCTACAAATACGTGGTCAGGGGCGATGGACAGATCCGCCCGTAGCAGAAGACAGCGGACAGAGGACGGATGACAGAGTGGTGCTTGCTGTCTGTCCTCTGTCCTCTGTCGTCTGTCCTCTGAGCTTCCGCATGCCCACCTGGCTATCGCCCATCCTGCTGCTGCTCACCTCCAATGTGTTCATGACCTTCGCCTGGTACGGGCACCTCAAATACAAGGAGGTGGCCCTGCCGCTCGTCATCCTGGTGAGCTGGGGCATCGCCTTCATCGAGTACTGCTTCGCCGTACCGGCGAACCGCATCGGCCACGCCGTCTACACGGCGGCCGAGCTGAAGACGATGCAGGAGGTCGTCACGCTGATGGTCTTCGCCGGGTTCTCGATCCTCTACCTGGGCGAGCCGCTCGGTTGGAATCACGCGATCGGCTTCCTTCTCCTGGTCGCCGGCGCGTTCTTCGTGTTCCACCGCTTCTAGGCATGGTGACTCGCGCCGAACTCGCGCGCTCGCTCGGCGGACGGCTGCCGCCGGCAGGGGCTCGCATCGGCCTTCTCGGCGGCTCCTTCAACCCGGCGCACGAGGGGCACCGGCACATCAGCCGCGAGGCGATGAAGCGCCTCGGCCTCGATCAGGTCTGGTGGCTGGTCTCGCCGCAGAACCCGCTGAAGACGCCGCAGGGGATGGCGCCCGCGGCCGAGCGCCTGGCGGCCGCGCGGCGGCTGGCGTCAGGGCCGCGCCTCATCGCCACCGACGTCGAGAGCCTGCTGGGCACGCGTTACACGGCGGACACCTTGCGGGCGCTCCGCCGCTGCTTTCCCAAGGTCCATTTCGTCTGGCTGATGGGTGCCGACAACCTGATCCAGATCGACCAGTGGGAGGATTGGCAACGAATATTTCATTGCGTTGCCGTTGCGGCTCTCGCGCGGCCTACCTATTCTTTACGTGCGTCGCGAAGCAAGGCAGCCGAGCGGTTCAAAGCCGCCAGGTGGGCCGAGCGGAAGGTCCGGGGGCTGTCCCGCGCGGCACCGCCTGCCTGGGCTTTTCTGCACATTCGGCTCTCGCCGCTCTCGGCGACGCGGATCCGGGCGGCCCGCAAGGCCGTGCGGACCCGGGCGAAACCTTGAAACGTTGCGAGGAACCGACACCCTGACTAGTGCCACGCGCGCGGCCGCGAGGAAGAAGCCGCAGACCCGTCCCCAGAACCGCCCGAACCGGGCCAGCCAGGGGGCAAGCGCCGCGAACCGGGCGCTGCTCGACCTCATTCTGGAGACGCTCGACGACACCAAGGCAGAGAACGTCGTCGTCATCGACCTGGCCGACAAATCCTCCATCGCCGACTTCATGGTCGTCGCCAGCGGCCGTTCCAGCCGCCAGGTGATCACCATGGCCGACCACCTGGCCGAGCGGCTGAAGCAACGCCCGGGTGTGGTGCCCTCGATCGAGGGCAAGAGCCAGGGCGACTGGGTCCTGATCGACGCCGGCGACGTCATCGTGCACCTCTTCCGTCCCGAGGTGCGCGAGTTCTACGGCCTGGAGAAGATGTGGGCCCTGCCGCACGACGAGAGCGAGTCGGCGCCGCTCGGCTCCGCCGCGACGAGTCGCGCCCAGGCGCTCTACGCCTGAGCTGAGGCTTCGCCCTTGCGCCTGACCCTGGTGGCCGTCGGCCGTGGCCGCGGACATCCGGCGCAGGCGCTTTACGAGGACTATGCGCGCCAGCTGACGGGCCGGCCGCTGGGGCCGCTCACGCTGAAGGAGGTGCAGGAGCGGCGCGCGCTTCCCGCAGCCGAGTTGATTGCCGCCGAAGCGAAGCTGATCCGCGCGGCGTTGCCGGCGGGCGCCGCGCTGGTGACGCTCGACAGCCGCGGGCAGTCCATGAACTCCGAAGCCTTCGCGCGACGTCTCGGTCTCTGGCGCGATCAGAGCCGCGAGGCCGCCTTCGTCATCGGCGGCGCCGAGGGCCTGGAGGCTGCTTTGCGCGATGAGGCGGACTTGGTGCTGTCGCTGGGGCCGATGACTTGGCCGCACCTCCTGGTGCGCGCACTCCTGGCCGAGCAGCTCTTCCGCGCGCAGGCGATCCTGACCGGGCATCCCTATCATCGGGACTAAGCGGAAGGGCGGCGACTTCAGCGATTCTCGTCATCCCGGACGCGCTGCAGCACGCAGTGCTGCTGCGCAGATCCGGGACCCTCTTCGGCGTCTGAGCGGCCCCGGATCAGCACCGCACCGCTACGCGCTGCGGTGCATCCGGGGTGACGAGGCAGTAGGGGCTGACCGCCTCGAGACCTCTCCCCTCCTCGGGAGAGGTGAACTAAGTGGGCCTGAGATACTCCTCGACGATCGCGTAGTGCTGCACCTTGGGGTCG
>DATEDK010000177.1:0-2081 GCA_035281685.1 Kiloniellales bacterium
CATCTGGCGGGCGAGGTCTTCACCGAAGCCCAGCCCGCTGCCGATCCTGCGCTCTACGGCACGGTCAGCCTGCATCCGCTGGGCAGGTTCGAGGTGCGGAGCTTCGCCAGCTTCACACTCACCTACCGCTGCGGCCGCTTCGGCTTGGACGACACAGGCTCGCTCCGCATAGCGCTTCGCTTCACCGCCGATGGCGGGCCGCTGCAGATGGACGATCCGACAGCGCCCAACTACGTCACCGCGCGGACGAGCAAGGGCGTAGCGCTGCGCCTTGCTTTCGACGCCAACGGCAATCCGCGGCCCTGGTACCAGGCACTGACGCTGACGGTCAGCAAGGGATACCTCGGCGAGGGCGACAGCATCGTCGTGGTCATCGGCGACCGCAGCGGCGGCTCGCCCGGTTATCGCCTGCAGTCCTTCTGCGAAAGCCGGTTCACCTTCCGGACGCTGGTCGACGTCTGCGCGACCGGGCACTTCGTGCCGCTGCAGGACAGCCCCTCGATTGCCGTCGTGCCTGGGCTGCCGGCCTTCTGGAAGGCGGTGCTGCCCACCCAGCGCCGTCCGGGCGAACCCTTCCGTCTCGGTATCAAAGCGGAGGATGCCTGGGGGAATCCCAGCGACCAGGTCGACGAGACACTGACGCTCGCCGCCGATACCGCGGTGGAAGGCCTCCCCAGGACCCTGCGCTTCCCGCCGGGCAAGCGCGCGCTCAGCGTCGACAACCTGCTGTGCCGCCAGGAGGGCACGCTGCGGATCAGCGTGCTGGACAGCGCCGGCCGTCTTCTGGCGATCAGCAACCCGCTCGTCGTGCGCACCGGCACGACGGCCGGCTTCTGGGGGGACATGCACGGCCAGAGCGGCGAGTCCGTTGGCGTGAACAGCGCCGAGGACTACCTGAACTTCGCGCGCGATCTGGCGTTCCTGGACGCAGCCAGCCATCAGGCGAACGACTTCCAGATCAACAACGCCTTCTGGGCGCAGCTGAACGAGCTTTCCGCCGCCTTCCACGAGGACGGGCGGTTCCTGACGCTGCCCGGCTACGAGTGGTCCGGCAACACCGGCGTCGGCGGCGACCGCAACGTCTACTTCCGCAGCGAAGGTCGTCCGCTGCGCCGCTCGTCGCACGCGCTCGTCGCCGACCGCAGCGACATCGGCAGCGACGCGACGACCGCGCGCGAGCTCTTCGCCGCCCTGGCGCCAGAGGACTGCGTGGTCTACGCGCATGTCGGCGGGCGTCCGGCCGATGTCGCCTACGCGCACGACCCGCGCCTCGAGACGGCGATGGAGATCCATTCCGACTGGGGCACCTTCGAATGGCTGCTGGGCGACTGCTTCCGGCTCGGCTATCGCGTGGGCGTGGTCGCCAACAGCGATGGCCACAAGGGCCGGCCGGGCGCCAGCTTTCCCGGCGCCTCGGAGTTCGGCGCCTATGGCGGTCTCACCTGCTTCCTGATGGACCGTCTCACGCGCGACGACCTCTTCGCCTGCCTGAAGCGGCGCCGGCACTATGCGACCACCGGCAATCGCCTGTTTCTCGATCTGGCCGTCTCCGCTGCGTCGCCCTTCGCCTGGTTCGCGCAGGATCCGCAATTGGGCGTGCAGACGCCGAGCGACCGGGCCGTGCTGCGCATGGGCGACATCGCGCAGAGCCGTGCCGCGGAGGTGTGGCTCGACTACGAAGTGAAGAGCGCCAGCGGCCTCCTGAGCGTGGAGCTGCTGAACGCCATGAAGGTCGTCGACCGGCATCTTGGCTATGCGGCCGAGGCCCTGGGCAGCCGTGTACGCGTGCTCTGGCAGGGCGCGTTGACGAAGGGTCGCGGCGCGCGCGCGCGTTGGGAAGGCAAGGCGCGCTTCGAGGGCGCCAGGCTTCGCCGCCTGCAGCAGATCAACGGCTGGAACCCGGACCGGCCGCTCTTTCGGCCCGAGCCTGAAACCGTCGCCTGGGAGGCGGTCACCTGCGGCAACTTCAACGCTTTCGACGCCTGGCTCGACGAGAGCGCCGATGCCCGACTTGCGATCGACACGAACTTCGGCGGCGCCCAGCTGCGGCTGGCAGAGCTGGGCCTGGAGCCGCGGCGCTT
>DATEDK010000178.1:0-4922 GCA_035281685.1 Kiloniellales bacterium
CCCCGCGCGACGACCACCTCGCAGCCGTGGCGGGTCAGCAGGCGGATGGTCGCCTCGTTGATCTGCGGCGCCAGCACCTGCTGCGCGCAGCCGCTCAGCAGCGCGACACGCTTGCGCCGCTGGCCGACGGCGGGAAAGACCTGCGGGCGGTCTACCGGCGAGGGCGCAGCCAGGCGGGACGGCAGCAGGCCCAGCATGGCGCGCACCCTCTTGCCCAGGAGCGGCGCCAGCGGGCGCGCGAGGCGGCCGGACAGCAGCGCGAGACGGAACAGGCGCGGGCGCGGCAGCACCCGCGCCAGGACCTGGCGCAGCAGGCGGTCGAACAACGGACGACGATAGGTCTCCTCGATGTGCTTTCGGCCGAGGTCGACCAGATGCATGTAGTGCACGCCAGAGGGACAGGTGGTCATGCAGGAGAGGCAGGAAAGGCAGCGGTCGATGTGCTTGACCACCTGTTCGCTGGCCGGCTTGTCGCCCTCCAGCATGTCCTTCATCAGGTAGATGCGGCCGCGCGGGCTGTCGAGCTCGTCGCCCAGCAGCACGTAGGTCGGGCAGGTGGCGGTGCAGAAGCCGCAGTGCACGCAGGCCCGCAGGATCTTGTTGGCCTCGGCGATCTCCGGATCGGCCAGCTGGGCGAGCGTGAAGCTGGTCTGCACGGCTCTCCTAGCCGCGCAGCGGGTTGCGCGCCGCCGCGGTGTGGCGCAGCACCTCACCGTAAAGCTGGCCGAGCGCGCTCTGCCGCAGCAGCCGCTCCTGCCCGCCGCTGGGATCGTGGCGCTTGGCCTCGTCGACCAGGCTGGCGAACTTCATCGCGTAGGTGTGCAGCAGGCTGGTCGCATCGGCCTGCGCCAGACGCGAGACGATCTCGGACGGCTCGTGCCGGGAGAGGTACTCGCGCACCAGCAGGTGAAAGGCATCCTTATGGCCGCGGTTGTAGGCCCGGAGCGCGTCGTCGCGCGCCGACTTGCGGCAGAGCACCGCCGAGAGGTCCATCGAGATTGCGTTCAGGTCACGGGCGACGCGATGCTGCAGCCGCTGCAGCTCGGGATCGAGCTCGACCGGCGTCTCGGACCCGGCCATCGGGGCAACGTCGGCAGAAGGCTGCGGCGGCTTGGCCGCCTCCAGCCGCTCGAGGTTGCGCGCCACCTCGTCCGCCAGCGCGCCGGCCCCTCGATCTGCCGGCGGCTCCGACGGGCCCGGCGGCAGCATGGCGGTACCGGGGCTGCTGCCCAGCGGCAGGGGCGTGGGTCCGGCAGGGGTCAGCATCGGGGCCGGTGCGCGCTCGGGCGGTGTCGCCACGGGACGCAGCGGTGCCGGTGGGGGTGCCATCGGGGGTACTGGCGGGGATGCCGGTGGGAGCACCGGCTGCAGCGGGGGCTGCGGCTGCGACGGCGGAGGCGGCGCCATCCGCGGCTGGGCCGGCGGCAGGGAACCGAGGCGCGCTGCCGCCTGCTCGCGCGCCACCTGACGCTGGCGCACGGCTTCGCGCAGATCGACGAGCTCGTCGCTGAGGCGCCGCAGGCCGGCCCCGTTGCGCAGATAGGCGATCAGGATCCAGATCAGCGCGAGCGGGGCCACCACGCCGGCGAGCGTCTGCCCCATCTCGCCCGGCAGCATGAAGGCGACGTTCTCCAGGCCGTAGGACTCGCGGAACCACCAATAGACCGCGCCGAGCCAAGCCGCCGAGAGCACGATTCCGAACAGAGCCCACATGCGGTTCTCTCCCCCACCCGTCTAGATACCAGCGTAAATCCGACCCGGGTTGAAGACCCCCTTCGGGTCGAAGCCGGCCTTCACCCGCTTGGCCAGTGCCAGCAGGGCGGGCGGCTGGCTGGGCAGTTGGTGGACGCTGGCGCGTAGCGCCGCGGGCCCGCGAACCAAGGTGGCGGCTCCGCCGTGCCTTGACAAGGCTGCCTCCAGCCGTGGCAGCAGCGCCTCGCTGCGGTCCGCGGTGACCCAGAGCAACCCCCCGCCCCAATCGAGAAAAGTGTCCTCCTCGGGCAGCTCCAGCGCGTGCAGCACCTGGGGGCCGCTGGTCGGCGTCAGCGTGAGCCGCCACAGCGGCCGCGAGTCGCCGACGAAGCCGCGCGCATCGGCGACCGCTCGCCAGAAAGGCCGCGAACTCTCCGGTTCCAGGACGAGCTGCGGCGGGGTCTTCGGCAGCAGGCTGCGCAGCGTGGCGAGCCGCGCCAGCACCGAGGGCTCCGGCCCCTCCAGCCGCAGCGCCGTGACGCTGCTGCCCGGCGCCGCGACGGGGTCGATCCGGAGCGCGCGTGCCTGGGCGGCCGGCAGCCAGGCGGCCCCCGAGACCTCGCAAGACGAGAGCAGGGCTGCGGTCATCGCCAGCCCGCCTTCCACCGCGTCCAGGCCCAGCAGCACCAGGGTGCGCAGCGTCTCGCCCGCCGGCAGCACCTTCACGGTGAGTTCCGTCATCGCTGCCAGCGTGCCCCAGGAGCCGGCGATCAACTTGGAGAGGTCGTAGCCGGTGACGTTCTTCACCACGCGGCCGCCGCTCTTGAATCGGGCGCCCCCGCCGGTCACGGCCTTGAAGCCCAGCAGGTGGTCGCGCGCGGCACCGGCCTTGAAGCGGCGCGGGCCCGCGAGGTTGACGGCGATCGCGCCGCCGAGGCTGCCGGCCCCGGCCGCCGCGCCCAGGAGCGGTCCGAAATCCGGCGGCTCGAAGGCCAGCGCCTGGCCCGCGCCTGCCAGCAGCGCCTCGATCTCGGCAAGCGGCGTCGCCGGACCCGCGGTCAGGAGCAGCTCGTTCGGCTCGTAGGCGACGACCCCCGAGAAGCGGGACAGGTCGAGCGTCGCCTCGACCTGCAGCGGGCGGCCCATCGCCCGCTTGCTGCCGCGCCCGAGCAGCTCGAGGCTGCGGCCGGCGGCGTTGGCCGAAGCGACGGCCTCGACCAGCTCGGCCTCGGTCGCCGGCGCGAGCGTCGTCACTCAGAACCTCGGCAGGTCCGGGAAGGCGAGCCGGCCGCCCCTGACGTGCATGCGGCCGAGCTCGGCGCAGCGGTGCAGCACGGGAAAGACCTTCCCGGGATTGAGCAGACCCTCCGGATCGAAGGCGCACTTCAGGCGCTGCTGCACGGCGAGGTCGGTTTCGTCGAACATCGTGCCCATGAGGTCACGCTTCTCGACGCCCACGCCGTGCTCGCCGGTCAGGACACCGCCGACCTCGACGCAGAGCCGCAGGATCGCGGCGCCGAAACGCTCCGCACGGTCCAGCTCGTCGGGATCGTTGGCGTCGAAAAGGATCAGCGGATGCAGGTTGCCATCGCCGGCGTGGAAGACGTTGGCAACCCTGAGGCCGAATTCCCTTTCCATCTCGCGCATGCGGTGCAGCACCTGCGGCAGCGCCTTGCGCGGGATCGTTCCGTCCATGCAGAGATAGTCAGGCGAGATGCGACCGACCGCCGGGAAGGCCGCCTTGCGCCCGGCCCAGAACCGCAGCCGCTCCGCTTCGCCCTGCGAGGCGCGGCAGAACACGGCCCCTTCCCGCTCGGCAATCGCCTGCACCTGCTGCAGCAGATGATCGACCTCGACGGCAGTGCCGTCGAGCTCGACGATCAGCAGGGCCTCGACGTCGAGCGGATAGCCGGCGTGCGCGAAGGCCTCGGCCGCGTGAATCGCCGGTCGGTCCATCATCTCCATGCCTCCCGGGATGATGCCGGCTGCGATCACCGCGCCGACACAGGCGCCCGCGGCTTCGCTCGAGGGGAAGCCCAGCAGGAGAGCGCGTGCGGTCTCCGGCTTGCGCAGCAGGCGAACGGTCACTTCGGTCACCACCGCGAGCAGGCCTTCCGAGCCCGTCAGCAGGCCCAGCCAGTCGTAACCGCCTCCGTCGTTGTGCTTGCCGCCGACGCGCAGGACCGTGCCATCGGTCAGCACGGCCTCCAGGCCCAGCAGGTTGTTCGTGGTGACCCCGTACTTCAGGCAGTGCACGCCGCCGGCGTTCTCGGCCACGTTGCCGCCGATGGTGCAGGCGATCTGCGAGGATGGGTCGGGCGCGTAGTGGAAGCCGGCGTGCTCCACCGCCTGGGAGATCGCGAGGTTGGTCACGCCGGGCTGCACGACGGCGCAGCGGTTGTCGAGATCCACTTCCAGGATGCGGTTGAACTTGGAGAGTCCCAGCACGATGCCGTCCGCCAATGGCAGGGCACCGCCGGAGAGCGAGGTGCCGGCGCCGCGCGGCACCACCTTCAGCTTCTGGTCGTGGCAATATCTCAAGACCGCGGCAACCTGGGCAGTCGTCTCCGGCAGGACGACCAGAAGCGGGACCTGGCGATAGGCGGTCAGCGCATCGGTCTCGTAGGCGCGGAGCTCCTCCAGGCTGTCGATCACGCCCTCGCCCGGCACGATGGCGCGCAGCCGCGCCGCGATCTCCTGCCGGCGCGCCAGCATGGCCTCATCGGGGGCGGGCATCTTCAAAGCCATCGGCGAACCTTACTGTCGGAGCGCCGGATTGACGAGGCCGCCCATCATTGCGCGCGCGCGAAGGCGGGCACCTGGAACCGCTTGCGGTAGGCGCCGGGTGTGATGCCGGTCACCCGCTTGAACAGACGGCGGAAGAACGCCGGATCCTCGTAGCCGACCTTCCAGCTGATCTCGTCGGCCGAGGCGTCGGTGCGCTCGAGCCGGCGCTTGGCATCCTCGATCCTGAGGCGTTGCACGTAGTCGATCGGCGCGAAGCCGGTCGCCTCCTTGAAGCGGCGCTTGAAGGTGCGCTCGGGGATGCCGGAGCGCTTCACCATCTCCTCGACCGGCGCGGCCACCGAGAAGCGCGTCGCCAGCCACTCCTGGGCATCGCTCACCACCGCATCGCCGTGGTCGCGGCGGCCTTGGAAGACGATGTAGGGCGCGAGACCCTCGTGGTGCCACTGCAGCGCAAAGTACCGCGCGATGGTCTGCGCCGCGGT
>DATEDK010000179.1:0-4923 GCA_035281685.1 Kiloniellales bacterium
TGATCATGACGGTCACCGCGACCATCGCCGGCGCGGTCTCCATGCTGGCCAACCTTGCCTTCCTGTTCGGCGGCTCCAGCAGCGAACGCAACAACCCGCTGGGCGCGGTCGGCACGATCCTGCTGGTGTTCCTGGCGCCGATCGCCGCCATGCTGGTGCAGATGGCGATCAGCCGCGGCCGCGAGTACGAGGCCGACCGGCGCGGCGCGGAGCTCACCGGCCGGCCGCTGTGGCTTGCCTCGGCCTTGGCGAAGATCGCCCGCGGCGCGGCGACGATCGACAACGTGCCGGCCGAGCGCAATCCCGCTACCGCGCATCTCTTCATCGTCAACCCGCTGCACGCGCACGCCCGCGACAGCCTCTTCTCCACGCACCCGGCGGTGGAGAACCGCATCGCGCGCCTGCAGGCCATGGCGGCAGAGATGGGCCAGCGCGGGTCCGCCGCACCGGAGAGTCCGGCCAGCGGACGCGGTCCCTGGGGCTGAGTTCTCCCAACCACGTCACCCCGGATGCAGCGCAGCGCGCAGCGGTGCGCTGCTGGTCCGGGGCTTGTACAGAAAGTGAAAAAGGGTCCCGGATCTGCGCAGCAGCACTACGTGCTGCAGCGCGTCCGGGATGACGAGGGGGAATTGAAGTCTAGCCCCAGCCGGCAAAGCGCGTCGGCCTGAGCCAGTCCTGCGCCGGATTGCCGTCGCCCTTGAGCACGGCCTCGACCAGCCAGCGGGCGGTTGCAGGTGCGGCGGCCATGCCGATCGAGCCCAGGCCGCCGTGCACGAAGAGTCCTTCGATCCGCGTGCGCCCGGCGACCGGCAGGCCGTCGGAGAGCATCGGGCGATTGCCCGGATAGACGTTCTTCACGTCGAGCGCGGCGAGGCCGCCCAGCATGCGCAAGGCGCGACCGGCGATGCGGCTCGCCATGTCGGTGTTGCGCAGCAGGTCGCGGAAGGCCGGCTGCACCGAGGCGCCGAGCCGCGCATCGCCGCCGCGCATGGGGTTGAGGCAGATCGCCTCCACCGCCGGCCGGTCGTCCTTCTGCGCTGCGATGTCTGCCAGGCCGTGCAGCGACATGCGCCGGCCGAGCTCCTCCTGGTCCGGCCAGGTCAGCTCCTCGACGATCCAGGGCAGCGCGAAGTCGAGCCTGCCCAATTGGATCAGCCAGCCGCGCCCGGCGGTGAACGGCAGCCCCGGCAGCGGGCCGTCGCCGACCGTGCGGCGCAGGAGCTCGCCCAGCCAGAGGCCGTTGGCGAGGAACACCAGGTCGGCGGCGACGATGCCCTGATCGGTCAGCACGCCCTGGACCTTGCCGCCGCGCGCGACCACCTGGGCGACGCGGGTCCCGGTGCGGAAGACCGCGCCGCGCTCGCGGGCCGCCTGGGCGAAGGCATGGGTGGCGCCCATCGGCTCGACGGTCCAGGCACGGCCGACCAGATAGCCGCCCGCGATCCTGAAGCCGATGCGCGGGTAGTCGCGCGCCAGCTGCTGTCCGGTGACCCGCTCCATGGAGACGCCGGCCTGCCGGTAGCGGTCGGCGACAAGGGCCGCGGCCTCGAAGCTCGCCTCGTCCTCGGAGATCAGCAGGTGGCCGACCGGCGCGAACTCGAAGGGGACCGGACCCTCCTCCAGCTCGCCGCAGATCGCGGCGCTGAGGTCGAGCAGCTCCACCACCTCGCGCTGCGGACCGCTGAGCAGCGTGCCGGTGTTGCGCCCGGAGGATTCGGCGGCGATGACACTCTGCTCCAGCACCAGCACCCGCACGCCCTGCCCGGCCAGCTCGTAGGCCAGGGTACAGCCGGCGATCCCGGCGCCGATCACCACGGCTTCCACGGTCTTCGCCATCGCTTCCTCCCTTGCAGCCTTTGCTCGATACGCGTAGACTCGTATACGAGAATCCAAACGCTCGCAAGTCTACTGTGGAGGAGGAACCGTGCTGGACCAGCCCTTGGCCGGACTGGCGGGGAGCGAGGGCGGCGCGGCGAAGCCGCAGACCGTCGCCGATCGCATAGCCGCGATCCTGCGCGAAGCCATTGCCGCCGGCACGCTGGCGGCCGGCACGGCACTGCGCCAGGACGACCTGGCCGCCCGCTTCGGCTTCAGCCGCATGCCGATCCGCGATGCGCTCCGCCTGCTCGAAGCCGAGGGCATCGTGTCGATCCATCCGACGCGCGGTGCTTTCGTCGCGCCGATGGACGCGACCGAAATCGCCGAGATCTTCGCGGTGCGCGAGCTGCTCGAGCGCGAAGCCCTTCGCCTGGCGCTGCCGAAGTTGAGCGACGCCGACCTGGACCGGGCGGAGGCCATCCTGGACCGGCTCGACGCCGAGCCCGACGTCGGCCGCTGGGGTGCGTTGAACCGCGACTTCCATCTGACGCTCTACCGTCCCTGCGGCAACGCCCGGCTGCTCGACCTGATCGAGGCGCAGCACCGGGCGGCCGACCGCTACGTGCGCGTCCTCTTGGCCAGCCTCGACTACAGCAACCGCTCGCAGCACGAGCACCGCAAGCTGCTTGCTGCCTGCCGCAAGCGAAACGAGGAGAAGGGATTGGGCTGGCTCCGCCGGCACCTCAGCGGCAGCGAAAAGCTCATCGCCGCGATCCGCTGACGCTGCGGCGCGGCCGTGCTAGACCGCGCCGCATGAGCGAAGGCCAGGATGTCTGAAGGCTTGGCCGCGCGCCGCGTCGCGCTGCGGGTGGCGCTGGACGTGCTGGAGCGCGGCCGGCCGCTCGACGATGCGCTGGAGGCCTCGGCCGACTTCCCGCGCCTGGAGCCGCGCGACCGCGGCTTCTGCCGGCATCTCCTGGCGACGCTCTGCCGGCGGCTGCCCGAGATCGACGCCGCGCTCGCCCGGCTGCTCGCCAAGCCTCTGCCGGAGAAGGCCGCCTTCGCGCGCATGGCGCTGCGTCTGGGCGCCGTGCAGATCCTCTTCCTGGAGACACCGGCGCATGCCGCAGTCTCGACCGCCGTCGACCTGCTGCCGCCGCGCGAGCAGGGGTTCAAGGGTCTCGTCAACGCCGTCTTGCGCCGGCTGACGCGCGAGGGGCGCGCGCTCGCCGGAGACGAGGCCGCACGCACGAACACGCCGGCCTGGCTGTTGCAGCGCTGGAGCGCGGCCTTTGGCGACCCGGCGGCGCTAGCTATCGCGCGCCAGCACCTGGCGGAACCCCCGCTCGACCTCACACCGAAGCGCGCAAGCGATGCGTCGGCCTGGGTCGAGCGGCTGGGCGCCACGCTGTTGCCGACCGGCACCCTGCGCCTGCCGCCGGCCGCGGGCGACATCACGAAGCTCGCCGGTTTCGCCGAGGGCGCCTGGTGGGTGCAGGACGCGGCCGCCGCGCTGCCAGCGAGGCTGCTGGGCGCCGCGCCCGGCGATGCGGTGGCAGACCTCTGTGCAGCGCCGGGCGGCAAGACGCTGCAACTGGCTGCCGCCGGCGCCGCCGTGACTGCCGTCGACCTCTCCGCCAAACGGCTCGCGCGCCTGCAGGAGAACCTGAAGCGCACCGGCCTCTCCGCCGAGGTCGTCACTGCCGACGTGACAACCTGGCAACCGGGACGGCAATTCCGGCGCGTGCTGGTCGACGCGCCTTGCAGCTCGACCGGCACGCTCCGCCGCCATCCCGACATCGCGCTGCACCGGGAACCCGCGGACCTGCCGCCGCTGGCCGAGCTGCAGGCGAAGCTCCTGCGCGCGGCGGCGGCGCTGGTGGCACCCGGCGGCACGCTGGTCTACGCGGTCTGCTCGCTGGAACCCGAGGAAGGGCCGCTGCAGGTGGAGCGCCTCTTGGCCGAGCACCTTGACTTCGCGCGCCATCCAATCGGAATTGCGGAGATCGCTGGCCTGGGCGAACTCCTCACCGCCGACGGCGACCTGCGCACGCTGCCCTGTCATCTAGCCGAGGCCGGCGGCATGGACGGCTTCTATGTGTCTCGGTTGACCAATAGGCCGCCGGGCATTGATTCGGGCATCAAATGATGCCATTTGTGGCGCCTACAAACGGAACCTAAGCCATGCGCACCACCCTCGTCTTGGATGACGACCTTCTTGCCAGAGCCCAAGATTTGACAGGTATCGGAGAGAAATCCGCTATCGTCCGCGAAGCATTGAGGGCGCTGATCGAACGAGAAGCGGCACGGCGCTTGGCGCGGTTTGGCGGCAGCGAACCTGACCTGAAGCCAATCCCCCGTCGACGGTCGCGTCCAGCTTGATTCTCGTCGACACGGCCAACTGGATCGATCATCTCCACCTTGGGGATGCGATCCTGGCGCAGCTTTTGGAACGCCGCCTGGTACTGACACATCCTTTCGTGATCGGCGAAGTCGCTGTTGGCAGCCTGCGCCGGCGCAGCGCGGTGCTCATCGAGCTGCGGTCTTTACCAATGACCATGGTGGCGGAAGACGAAGAGGTCCTGCTTTTCATCGACCGGCACGCCCTTTTTGGCCGAGGACTGGGATACGTCGATGCTCATCTTCTGGCCTCGGTGCGCCTGACGCCCGACGCCCAGATTTGGACTCGCGACCAACGCTTGCATACCGTTGCCGAGGAGCTTGGTCTCGCCGCCCCAGCCTTGCGCCAGTAGCCATCGTCTGTTGAGCGCTCTCGGCGGCTTCTGTTAGGACAGGGCCATGCCGCGCCAGGTGAAGCTTGCGCCCTCGATCCTCTCGGCGGATTTCGCGCGGCTGGGCGCCGAGGTCGCCGCCATCGACGAGGCCGGCGCCGACTACATCCACATCGACGTGATGGACGGCCACTTCGTGCCGAACATCACCGTCGGCCCGATCGTGGTGAAGGCACTGAGGCCGCACTCGCGGAAGCCCTTCGACGTGCACCTGATGATCTCGCCGGTCGATGCCTACGTGCCGGCCTTCGCCGAGGCCGGCGCCGACATCATCTCCTTCCATCCCGAGGCGGGGCCGCATCCGCATCGCACG
>DATEDK010000180.1:0-6861 GCA_035281685.1 Kiloniellales bacterium
CTCGAAGGCGACCCTGGCCGACTTCCTGCGGGCCGGCGGCTGGCCCGGCCTCACGCGGGGCGAGCAGCTTTTCGAGAAGACCGCCGGCATCAACCTGCCGATCACCGGCTTCATCGACGCAGCCCGCGAGGCCGGCCACGAGCTGGAGCCCTTGGTCTGGGCCAACGCGACGCCATCGAACGTGGTGACCGAGGAGGCCTACGAGACCATCGTCGCCATGCTGATCGAGGCTCTCTCCGCGCTGCGCGGCCTCGATGCGGTCTATCTCGACCTGCACGGCGCCATGGTGACCGAGCACCTGGAGGACGGCGAGGGCGAGCTCTTGCGCCGCGTGCGCACTGTCGTCGGGCGCGAGCTGCCGGTGGTCTGCTCGCTCGATCTTCACGCCAACGTCACGCCGCAGATGGTCGAGCTCGCCGACGGGCTCGTGGTCTTCCGCACCTATCCGCACGTCGACATGGCGGCGAGCGGCAAGCGTGCCTTCGTTTTCCTGCGCGACCTGCTGGACGGGCGGCGCAGCCACAAGGCCTACAGGCAGGTGCCTTTCCTGATCCCGTTGACCGCCGGCTGCACGCTGGTCGAACCCGCCAAGGGACTCTACCAGCGGGTCGAGAGCCTCGAAGCCGGTGCGCCGATCGCGGCCTCCTTCGCCTGCGGCTTCTCGCCAGCCGACATCCGCGAGTGCGGACCGAGCGTGCTGGCCTACGGTCCGACGGCGGGCGCGGCCGACGCTGCGGCCGATGCGCTCTACCGCGAGGCGCTCGGCCGCGAGGCGGCCTTCGGCGCGCGCATCTTCGAGCCGGACGAGGCCGTGGCCTACGCGCGCCGCCGCGCCGCCGAACTGAAGCAGCCTATCGTCATCGCCGACACGCAGGACAACCCCGGCGCCGGCGGCGACGGCAACACCGTGGGCCTGCTCGAGGCGCTGGTCGCCGGCGGCGCGCGGGACGCGGTCTTCGGCCTCCTGATCGATGCGGAGGGCGCGGCGCTCGCGCACAAGCTGGGGGAGGGGGCCCGCGGCCGCTTCAAGCTGGGCCTGCCGCCTTACGAGACCGAGGCCCTCGTGCGCCGACTGGGCGATGGCCGCTTCACCTGCACCGGGCCCTTCTACGAAGGGGCGCGCATGGAGCTGGGGCCCATGGCGCTGCTCGACGTCGGCGGCGTGCTGGTGGCGCTCGCCAGCCGCAAGGTGCAGGCGGCCGACCAGGAGATGTTCCGCTGCCTCGGCGTCGAGCCGGTGCGCCACCCGGTGCTGGCGCTGAAATCCTCGGTGCATTTCCGCGCGCACTTCCAGCCGATCGCCGGCGAGGTGATCATCGCCGCGGCACCAGGACCGAACCCGGTGGATCACCGCAAGCTTGCCTACAAACGCCTGCGGAAGGGCATGCGGCTCATGCCGCTCGGTCCCGCTTTCGCCGGGGCCAGTGCAGGTTCTGGGTAAGCCGTCGCCAGGCCGTGCGCCGCGTGCGCGGGGCGACCAACTGATTGTTGATGAGTCGGCGCAGCACCCACGGGTACTCGCTGATGAGGTAGTCGTAGCCTTTCAGGTAGCGCCAGAGGAAGGCGCCGCCATCCGCCTCATGCAGGCGGCCTTCCGCGTCCCAGCCGCGCAGCGTGCGCAGGAGCGGGCGTATCTCGTGTTTCGCCAGGAAGCGAAGCAGGGCCTGGTAGAGCTCCTCGTGCAGGTCGCGGTCGCGAGCCGCCATGATTGGCCGCGTATGGCGCAGCGGCAGGTCGTCGAAGATATAGAGGTCCTGGCGCTTCAGCCGCTTCGCCCAAAGGTAATCCAGCCCCCAACCGGCGCCGCGATGGCTGAGCGAGAAGGTGGGCAGCATCTGCTCCAGCACGTCGCGACGGAAGCAGGGCACCATGACCTCGACGTAGGTGACGGCGCGCGTGACGAAACCGAGGTTCCGCTTGGTCATCGCCAGCGACCAATGTGAGTCCTCCGTCAATGCCGGCTGGGCGATGGCGGCGCCGAACCGGCGGCAGCGCTCGAATAGCGCCGCGATAGTGGCGGAATCGGTCGCTATGTCGTCGTCGGGCAGCCAGATGTAATCGTAGCCGCGCCAGCTTCCGTTGGCCTGCAAATGCGCTTGCAGGCCGGGCCACTTGTGCCCCGGGCGAACGGGAGGCCAGTCGGCGCCACCGGGCTCGTAGGGGCAGAGCTGCAGGTCCCAATCGCGGGCGCGGTCGCCTTGTTGCCAGCCGGCATGCAGCGAGTTGCGGCCGCAGCGCACGATCACCAGGCCGCGACCAGCCTCAGCCATGCTCCCGGATCCACTTCCGGACACCGTGCAGCGACTGGTTGATGACCTGGTCCATATCGAGATAGCGATAGGTTCCGCACCTGCCGATGAAGCGCAGCTTCGGATCGCGTTCGGCCAGCGCAGCGTATTGCCGATAGAGCGCGTCGCTGGCGCGGTCGCGCACGGGATAGAAGCGCTCATCCCCGTTGTCGCGCGAGTCGCAGGGCTCCTCCAGGGTGACCGTCTTGCGCGCGCCTGTGCCGACGCGATGTCCGGGCAGACGGCTCCAGTCAGTCTGCCGCGTGTAGGGCGAAGGGTCGGTGAAGGTGACCAGCGCTGTTTCTCCCAAGCCGTAGTCACACTCCACCTCGCGATGGTGGAAGCGCAGCGAACGATAGGGCAGCGGGCCGTGGCAGGCTCCATAGAATTCGTCGATCGCCATGGAGGTGAAGCAGGCCTCGTGCTCAGCCAGCATGGCGGGGTCGAATGCCGTTCCGGTGCTGACCCGGATCGACGGGTGGTCGAGAATTGCCGCGATCAGCGCCACGTAGCCGTCGCGAGGCAGCAGCTGGAAGGGCGCATCGAGAAAGTAGCGGTCCTCGTCGTCGTGCCGGATCGGCACACGCGCCACCACCTCGGGGTCGAGCCTCTCCAGCGGCCGGCCCCACATCTTGGTCGAATAGGGACGGTAGAAGAGGTTGGTCAACCGCACCCCGACGCGGGCGTGCAGATGCTCGGCCGCATTGCGCGGCGCCGCGCAAGGCAACGCCTCGCTCGCCAGAAAGGCCGCCACCTCGGCGGCGTCGCGCAACATCAGGCCGAAGACGGCGTTGATCGTAGTGCGGTTGATCGGGAGCGGCAGGCAGCCCAGGCCCTCGACGAGCGCACGGACGCGCAGCTCATAGGGCAGGAAGGCACCGAAGCGGCAGAGCCATGCCATGACCCGGGCATTGCGCGTGTGGAAGAGATGTGGGCCGTAGGCATGGCGGCGCGTGCCGGTGGCATCGACCCAATCATAGGCCGTTCCGGCCAGATGATCGCGTCGATCGATCACCTGTACCGGCCAGCCGGCCTCGGCCAGCTCCCGTGCATGAACCGCGCCGGCGAAGCCCGCGCCTACCACCAGGACCGCTCGCACTGCCGCGCCCACCTCGCCGCGCCTTACCGACCATAGCATTGGCCGGGGCGGTTGCCGGAAGCGACCTGCGCTTAGCCCCAGGGTCCCGAGCGCCGATCCTGCGAGGGCGAGCGCTCCTGGCCGGCGGAGGGCGCGCGGCGGCGCCTGCGGCCCGGGAGCGCCACGATGCGCGGCGGTGCCTGGCGCGCGAAGAGCGGCACGCCGGCCATGCGGAAGAGCGGCACCAGTGCCGCGCCGGCAATGAATCCCGCGATGTGCGCGGTCCAGGCGACGCTCTCGTCCTCCATCGTGCCAAGCGCCACGAACTGGAAGCCGAACCAGACGAGCAGCAGGATCCAGGCCGGCAGCTTCAGCGGCAACAGCACGACGAGCACGATGATCCGCGCGAAGGGATGCAGCAGCACGTAGGCGCCGAGCACGCCCGAGATCGCGCCCGAGGCACCGATCAGCGGTATGGCGCTGTCCATCTCCATCGCGCCATAGACCACGGCGGAGAGCACGCCGCAGAGCAGGTAGAAGGCGAGGAAGCGCCGGTGGCCCATGGCGTCCTCGACGTTGTCGCCGAAGATCCAGAGGAACAGCATGTTGCCCAGCAGGTGATCCCAGTTGCCGTGCAGGAACTGGTAGGTGAAGAGCGTGAGCGGTGCCGGCAGCGCGTCGAGATAGGGGCCGAGCGCGGCCTTGCCGAACAGCACCGCCGGGATCGACCCCAGACGGTAGGCAAGATCGCGCTCCTCCTGCGCGGTGAGTCCCTGCTGATAGACGAAGACGAAGAAGCAGAGCCCGATCAGCGACCAGGTCACCCAGGCGAAGTCGATCCGCTGGTGCTTGCTCTCGTCGCCGAGGGGAAGGAAGGGCATGGGGACCCTTGGGCTGCTTGGACCGGCGAGACCCTAACACTCTTCGAGGGCGCTAGCCCTCCAGGCGGCACCAGATCGGCGTGTGGTCGGAGGCCTTCGGCTGGCCGCGGGGGCCGCGATCGATCGAGCAGGCGACCAGCCGGTCGGCCGCCTGCGGCGAGAGGAAGAGGTGGTCGATGCGGATGCCGAGGTCGTGCTGCCAGGCGCCGGCCTGGTAGTCCCAGAAGGTGTAGGCGCGCCGTTCGGGATGCAGTGCGCGATAGGCGTCGGTCAGGCCGAGCGCCGCGAACTCCTGCAGCTTCGCCCGGCTCTCCGGGCGGAAGAGCGCGTCCCTGATCCAGGCCGAGGGGTCGTAGCAGTCGCGCGCCTGGGGGATCACGTTGAAGTCGCCGCCCAGCACCAGCGGTTTCTCCTCCTGCAGCAGCGTGCGCGCGTGGTCGATCAGCCGCTGCATCCAGGCGAGCTTGTAGGCGAACTTGTCGCCCGGCGCCGGATTGCCGTTCGGCAGGTAGATCGAACCGACGACCAGGCCGGCGGTCTCGACTTCCAGGTAGCGTGCCGCTTCCTCGGGGCCTTCGCCCGGCAGGCAAAGGCGCCGCACCTGGATCGGATGGCGAGAGAGGACGGCGACGCCGTTGTAGGCCTTCTGGCCGACCGCCTGGCTCTCGTAGCCGGCGGCCTTCAGCTCGAAGGCGGGAAAGGCGTCGGCCAGGCATTTGATCTCCTGCAGCAGCAGGACGTCGGGCTGGAAGGCCTCGACCCACGCCAGCAGGTTCGGCAGGCGCACCTTGATCGAATTGACGTTCCAGGCGGCGACAGTCGGCAAAGGCGTCGCCGGCGAGCTTAGGTGGAGAAGGAGCTGCCGCAGCCGCAGGCCGACTTGGCCAGGGGGTTGCGCACCTGGAAGGTGGCGCCCGCGAGATCCTCGACCCAGTCGATCTCCGCCCCGGCCAGGAGCTCCAGCGAGATCTCGTCGACCAGGAACTCGACGCCCTGGCTTCGGAACACCCGGTCGTCCTCCTTGACCTCGTCGTCGAAGGAGAAGCCGTACTGGAAGCCCGAGCAGCCGCCGCCGGAAACGGCGATGCGGAACTTCAGGCCAGTCTCGCCCTCGGCAGCCGCCAAGGCCGCGATGCGCCGGGCCGCGCTGGCCGTCAGCGAAACCTGCGGCGGGGCAGCAACCGGGGCTGGCGAATCGTTATGCAACTGTTCCATGGCCCCAGATATAGAGCCCCCGCCGGCCAAATTGAAGGCGCCTCAGCGCCGGCCAGCCAGACCCAGATAGAGCTTCTCCAGGTCCCCGGCGAAGCCCTTGGGATCGAAGAGGCTGGCCTTCGGCAGCAGGGCGGCGAGCGAGGCCTTCAGCTGGCCGATGCGGCTCCTGTCTTCGATCAGTCCGATGGCCATCTCCTCCATGGCGTCGGGCGAGACCGAAACCAGTTCCGGCAGCCCCAGGTGCATCAGCATGGAGGTCACGGTCCGCCGGTGCATGGCATCGCCCACGACCGTCAGGACCGGCACGCCGACGCGCAGCGCGTCGCTGGCGCTGCCGTGCGAGCCGAAGACCAGCGCGTCGAGCGCCAGGTCGGCCAGGGCGAGACGGTCCAGATGCCGATGCCAGGGGGCGGCGGGCGCGAAGATCAGGCGCTCGGGAGCGATCCCCGACTGCTCGGCGCGCTGGCGCAGCGCGCGCCGCGTCGCCCCGCCCGTCGACTGCAGCCAAAGCACCGTGTTTTCCGTCCGCCGCAGGATCCGCGTCCAGAGCAGGAAGGACTCGTGATCGAGCTTGCGCGCGCTGTGGAAGGCGGCGAGCACGATCGCCTTCTCGGGCAGCCCGGCCTCGGCCCGGGTGACGCGCCGCCCGGCGGCGAGCGCGCGGCTGGGGAAGGCGCAGCGCTCCAGGCGCGAAACGGTCTCGCTGAACGTGCCGTTCAGCTCCTCGGGCAGCGCGACCGCGTCGGAGACGAAGCCCTGCATCCAGGGCGCGCCGCTGGTCCCCGCCATCCCGGCCCAGGCGAGCTTGGTGAACACCGGCGCCAGGCGGACGGCAGTCGGCCGCGCCCGTTCCGCATAGCCGCCGATGTCGACCAGGATGTCCGGTGCCCAGGCCGCGATCGCTTCGGCCGTCGCACGGTCGTCCGCATCGGGGAGGAAGTGAACCTGCTCGAAGGCGCTTCTGACCTCGCGGCAGGTGGGCGAACCATCGTCGGCGTTGAGCGCGAAGCCGGCGACCGCGAAGCGTTCGCGGTCGTGCGCGGCGAAGATCTCGCCGGCGAGATTCCAGAGCGAGTGCTGCCGGAAGTAGGGCGACACGTAGGCAATGCGCGGGCGCGGATCGGCCGGCTGCTGCGGGATCGGGAGGGGCGCGAGCTGGTCTTCCTGCTGCAGACGCCGAGCATGGCGCCTGCCGATGACCAGGAGCTCCTCGGCGGAGAAGCCGAAGTAGAGCGCGAGCTGCGTCGGCAGCCAGAAGCTCCGGCGCGGATCGCCCAGGGCCTCGCGCAGACGCTTCAGCGCCTCGGCCTCCGCGGTCCAATCGAGCGCAAGCCGCGCGCTGCGCAGCAGGCCGACGACGCTGTCGAGCGAGCTGTTCGGGCGTGCCGCGATCTTCTTG
>DATEDK010000181.1:0-4159 GCA_035281685.1 Kiloniellales bacterium
CCTGGCCTTCTGGTCTTTGAGAATCTCTCCGTCCCGAGACGTTGCCGTCCCCTCGCCCCCATAGGGGGAGAGGGACAGGGTGAGGGGGCGGCGACGCCGCTCAGCTCTGCGACAAAACCTTCTCGAAAGTCGCCGCATCCACATTTCCGCCGGACAGCACCACCACCACCGTCTCGCCGGTGACCTTGACGCGTCCGGCCAGCAGGGCGGCGAGCGCGATGGCGCCGCCGGGCTCGACCACCAGCTTGAGGCGGTTGAAGGCGTAGGCCATGGCGCGGCCGACCTCGCGGTCGTCGGCGACCAGGCCGGCTTCGACCCGCTTGCGGTTGACTGCGAAGGTGAGCTCGCCCGGCGTCGCGGCGAGCAGCGCGTCGCAGATCGAGCGCGCGTTCGGATCATTGCCGACGCGCTCGCCCACCTTCAACGAGCGCGCAGTATCGTCGAAATCCCTGGGTTCGGCCGTGTTCAGCTTGGCGTTCGGCAGCAAGGCGGTCATCGCCGTGGCGATACCGGCGGTCAAGCCGCCGCCGCCGCAGGGCACGATCACGCGGTCGACTTTCAGCCCAAGCGCCTTCGCCTGCTGTGCGATCTCCAGGCCGACGGTGCCCTGGCCGGCCATGATCGCCGGATCGTCGTACGGCCTCACCAGCGTGCGCCCGGCCGCGACCAGCGGGGCCGCCACCTGCTCGCGTTCCTCGTGGTAGCGGTCGTAGGTCACGACCTCGGCGCCGTAGTTGCGCGTGTTCTCCAGCTTGATGCGCGGCGCATCGGCCGGCATCACGATGGTGGCCGGGATGCCGAGCAGCCTGGCGGCCGCTGCCACGCCCTGCGCATGGTTGCCGGAGGAGTAGGCGACGACGCCGCGCTGCATCTGCTCCTCCGTCAGCTGCGAGAGCTTGTTGAAGGCGCCGCGGAACTTGAAGGAGCCGGTGCGCTGCAGCACCTCCGGCTTGACGTAGATCTTGGCGCGCAGCTCTTCCGACAGGCTCTGCACCGGCAGGAGCGGCGTCAGCACGGCCTGGCCGGCCAAGCGCGCAGCCGCCGCTTCGACGTCGGCGAAGGTGGGAGGCATGGGAGGGTCCTTCAGTCGAGGCCGAGCAGAGCTGGCAGGTCGTCGAGTGTCTTGATCGTCGCTCGGAACTCGCCTGGCAAGCGGTCAGCCATGCGGCTCCAGCGGTCCAGCCAGACAACCTGCAGGCCGTAGGCGGCGGCACCGCGCGCATCCCAGGAGTTGGTGGAGACGAAGCAGATCTGGCTGGCCGGCCCCAGCAGGTCGACGGCGAGCTGATAGACCGCCGGGTGCGGCTTGTAGATGCCGGTCGCCTCGATCGAGATCAGGTGGTCGAGCGCGAGGCCGCTGGCCGCGGCGGCGGCCTTGATCATCGCGGGCGTGCCGTTGCTCAGGATCGCGCTGGTGCGCCGGGCGGCCTTCAGCCGGGCCAGGAGCGGCGCGGCGTCGGGGTAGGCGTCGAGCCGCAGGTAAAGCTGCATCAGGCGATCGGCCAGCGCTGGATCGTCGATGCCGTGCGAGGCCAGCGCAAAGTCGAGCCCGTCGCGTGTCACCTGCCAGAAGTCGGCGTGGCGGCCCATCAGGCTGCGCAGCCAGGTGTACTCGAGTTGCTTCTGCCGCCAGAGCAGCGACACCGCCTCGGCCTTGGCGCCGAGCGCGGCCGTCTCCTGGGCGACGGCCGAGTGCACATCGAAGAGCGTGCCGTAGGCATCGAAGACCGCCGCCCGGCAGTGGGCGAGAAGAGCCGTCAAGTACGCTGCTCCAGCCTAGTTGCAGCAGAGCGAGAGCCGCATGCCGTGCGGCCCGTCCGTCGCGGGATTGTAGCCTTCCCAGAGGGTGGGCTGCACCTGGCCCAGGAGCTGGCGGTAGACCACCAGGCCCTCGCTCACGCGCATGACGTAGTTGCGGGTCTCGGCGAAGGGGATGGCCTCGATCCAGGCGACCGTATCGGTGCCCGGGCTGCGCGGGTCGCCGTTCTGGTCGATCCACGCAGTGGCGCGGTGCGGGCCGGCGTTGTAGCCCGCCATCGACAGGATGTAGGAGCCGCCGAAATCGTCGATCAGGCCGGCGAGATAGGCCGAGCCCAGCTCGACGTTGTAGTCGGGATCGTTGGTGAGCCGGCCGAGCTCGTAGGGCAGGCCCAGCTTCTTGGCGACACCCTTGGCGGTGCCGGGCAGCAGCTGCATCAGGCCGCGCGCGTCGGCGCTGCTGATCGCCTCCTGGTCGAACTCGCTCTCCTGACGGATCAGCGCCAGCACCAGGGCCAACTCCGGCTCGGCCACCGCGATCGGCGGCACCGGGAACAGATAGTCGATCAGGACGATGCCCTTGCGCCGCGCGTCCTTGCCGGTCTGCACGACGAGATCCCAGCGGCCGAGTTCGGTGGCCAGGCGCCCTGCCGTCAGGAAGTGCGCCTGGTCCTGCCCCTGGTCGAGCAAGAAGTCGAAGAAGACCGCGGTGCGCTTGCGGTCGCCTGTGCCGGCAAGGGCGCGCACGATGCGTGCCAGTTCGCCGTTGGCGAAACCCTGGTAAAGGCTCTCGTCGAGGCCGGGCATCGGCGGCAGGCTGGCGCCCGGTACTTCGCCCAGCTTCGCGTCGGAGAGCTGGCCGTAGAAGCTGCTGTCGTACTGCGAGCCCTTCGTGAACCAGTCGAGCGCGACGGCGGTTTTGCCCAGCTTGTCCGCCGCGATACCGGCCCAGTAGGCCGCCTTGCCCTTGGAGATGGGCGTGTCCGAGCCGTTGAAGTACCGCTCGAAGTGACGATAGCCGGTCGCCGCGTCGCGCAGGTTCTCGAGCGCGATGTAGCCGGCAAGCCACTCCAGCTCGGCGAAGCCCAGGCCGCTCGCGAGACCATGGTCGCGCGCGATCTGGTAGGCCTCGGCGTAGCTGCCCTGGCGCTGCAGGCGCTGGCTGGCGGCAAAGCGCAGGCGCCAGAGCGTCTCAGGCCGGCCGGCGTTGTCCGGCCCCAGGTCGATGAGGAGCGCGTCGAGCTTGCCGGTCTTCTCCTTGCGCTGCAGGTAGTTCGCCAGATCGACGATCAGGCCGGGGTCGTAGCGGACCTCCTTCGGCAGGGCGTCGACGAGATCGACCGCGTTCTTCTTGCCGTCCTGCAGGGCCGTGCGCGCCGCGGCCAGCGCCGGATAGCCGCCGCCGGCCAGCGTCGCCACCTCCGCCGCCGCCTTGCTCTGCTCCTGGTCGAGCAGCGCGCTCACGCGCGCAACGTGGTCGTCGTGCGATAGCCAGGCGCCGTAGCGCGTCCGGAAGTCCTTCTCCTGCGCATTGGTCAGCGGGAAGCTGCGCCAGAGCGCCACAGCCTTCGTCTTCGCCTGCTCGCTGCGGCCGAGCGCCATCAGCGCGTCGACCTCGAGCAGGGCGCCCAGGCCGGTCTGCGCCGGGTGCTCGGCAAACCAGGCGGCGACGTCCTCCGGCGCCAGGCCGCCGGGGAAGAAGGCCTCGGCCTTGAGCTCGAGCGAGACGCGGCGCGGCCAATTCGGATGCGCGGCCAGGTGGCCGGCGACGTCGACGAAGCTCGGCAGCGCGTCCTTGCGCGAGATGTCGAAGAAGACGACGAGGTCGTAGACCAGCGGTTCCTTCGCCTGCTTCGCGAGCGCGCGCGCGTCGGCGGCCTTGCCCTGGTCGATCAGCGCCAGGGCCTGGCCCAGGATGCCGACGTCGGCGCCGGAGATCGCCTTCGCTGCCGCGGGCAGCGACGGGAGGGTCGCGAAGACCAAGAGCAGCAGGACTGCGAGGTGGCGCCGCATCGAAGAAAAGCCTTTACATAATAGGAAGCTGGCACTCCCCCCGGGAGCGACACTAGCGGGGCGGGGTGAGTCGCCTCAAGCCCCGTGACCCGCTCAATGCCATTCGAACTCATGGAGGATCCATAACGGAGTTCCGAAAAGTTGCAGAGACTGATACGGTCCGCTTCGAAACGAGACCGGGAAATTCATTCGGTTCTGTGGGTGATTGGGGGGGTGGCACAATGCCGAGAAGACGTGGCAGAGAGGTGCATACTCTTCAAGATGCGGAGGAGTTAGCGATCTTGGAAGCTGCGGGTAGGGTCAGTTATTCAGCGAGCCTTGTCACCCAGGGTAAGTATCGCTTCTACACCTTAACGATGCCTAGCGACGTTCTTAAAGAAACTTGTAG
>DATEDK010000182.1:0-4876 GCA_035281685.1 Kiloniellales bacterium
GGCGGCGCATGAACGAACGCGTCGGCGCCGAGACCGGCTTCCGCACCGTCGGCGTCATCTACATGGAGGAAACGCAGAAGGGCCTGGCCGCGCGCGAGCGCTGGCTGGAGCACGCGCGGCCCTACCAGCTCGACAGCAAGATCCTGACGCGCAGCGAGCTCGAGACGCTGGTGCCGGGCGCCGGCCAGCGCCACATCGGCGCGCTCTATACCGCGAGCGACGGGCGCGCCGAGCCCACGCGGGCCGCACCGGCGCTCGCCACCGCCGCGCGTGGCAAAGGTGCCACGATCCTGCAGGACTGTGCCGCGCGCGGCCTCGAGCTCGAGGGCGGCCGCGTCGCCGCGGTGGTGACCGAGAAGGGCCGCATCCGCTGCAAGGCGGCGATCCTCGCCGGCGGCGCCTGGTCGTCGCTTTTCCTGCGCAATCTCGGCCTCAAGCTGCCGCAGCTGAAGACGCGCAGCTCGGTGCTGCGCACCGAGCCGATGGACGGGCCGGAGCACAACGCGTCCGGTCCCGGCTGGGGCCTCCGCAAGCGGCTCGACGGCGGCTACACCGTCGCGCACGGCGATTGGACCGTGCCGGAGGTGGTGCCCGACTCCTTCCGCTGGTTTTTCGATTTCCTGCCGCTGCTGCGGGCGGAGCGGAAGGCGATCAAGCTGCGCTTCTCCGGCGAGTTCTTCCGCGAGTGGCGCGAGAGCAAGCGCTGGCGGCTGGACCAGAAGACGCCGTTCGAGGTGGTGCGCACGCTCGATCCGGCGCCGCTCGACTGGGTGCTGGACGACGCCGTCAAGAACCTGCAGCGCGCCTTTCCCGCCTTCGCGAACCTCAAGGTGGCCGAGAAGTGGGCCGGCATGATCGACACCACGCCCGACGTGGTGCCGGTGATCGGGCCGGTGCAGAAGATCCCAGGCCTCGTCGTCGCCACCGGCTTCTCCGGCCACGGCTTCGGCATCGGCCCGGCCGGTGGACAGCTCGCTGCCGATCTCGCGACCGGCGCGCCGCCGCTGGTCGATCCCGGCCCCTTCCGCTTCGAGCGCTTCAGCGACGGGACCAGGCCGGTGCCCTACGGCGCGCCGGGCTAACGCGAGCGCGCGGCAAGCCAGCGCTGCGCGTCCGACCCTTGCCGCTGCCGTGCAGGCCTGGAAATCTTGGCGCCTCATTGCAGGTGGAGCCCTCGCATGGCGCCGAAGGTTGAACGTATCGCTTCCGACCAGAGCCTGCCGCCTGCGACGGAGATCGTCATCATCGGCGGCGGCATCGCCGGGGTCTCGGCGGCGCTGAACCTGGCCGAGCGCGGCATCCCGGTGGTGCTCTGCGAGAAGGGCCACGTTGCGGGCGAACAGTCGAGCCGGAACTGGGGCTGGTGCCGCCAGCAGGGCCGCGATCCGCGCGAGCTGCCGATGATCGTCGAGTCCTTGCGCCTCTGGAAAGGCATGAACGAACGCGTCGGCGGCGAGACCGGCTTCCGCAACGTCGGCGTGCTCTACATGGCGGAAGACGAGGCCGGCCTCGCCAAGCGCGAGCGCTGGATCGAGGATCACGCCAAGGCCTATCAGCTCGACAGCAAGATCATCGGCCGCAGCGAGCTGGACAAGATGATGCCCGGCGCCGGCGCCCGCTACATCGGCGCGATGTACACCACGAGCGACGGCCGCGCCGAGCCGACCAAGGCCGTCCCGGCGATGGCGACCGCGGCGCGTGCCAAGGGCGCGACGATCCTGCAGGACTGCGCCGTGCGCGGTCTGGAGCTCGAGGGCGGACGCGTCGCCGCCGTCGTTACCGAGAAGGGCCGCATCCGCTGCAAGGCGGTGCTGCTCGCCGGCGGCGCCTGGTCGACGGTTTTCCTGCGCAATCTCGGCGTGCGGCTGCCGCAGCTGACCACGCGCGGCTCCGTGCTGCGCACCGAAGCGATGGATGGGCCGGAGTACAGCGCCGCGGGGGGTGGCTGGGCCATCCGCAAGCGGCTCGACGGCGGCTACAACGTCGCGCACGGCACCTGGATCGAGCCGGACGTCGTGCCGGATTCCTTCCGGTTCTTCTTCAACTTCCTGCCGCTGCTGAAGGCCGAACGCAAATCGATCAGGCTGCATCTCTCCGGCGAGTTCTTCCGGCAATGGCGGCAGAAGAAGCGCTGGACGCTCGACGAGAAGACGCCCTTCGAAGTCATGCGCACCCTCGACCCCAAACCGATGGACTGGGTGCTGAAGGACGCGGTGAAGAAGCTCGTCGCGGTCTTCCCCCGCTTCGCCAACCTCAAGGTGGCGGAGAAGTGGGCCGGCCTGATCGACACCACGCCCGACTGCGTGCCGGTGATCGCGCCGGTGCAGAAGATCCCTGGTCTGGTCCTGGCGACCGGCTTCTCCGGCCACGGCTTCGGCATCGGCCCGGCCGCCGGGCGGCTTGCAGCCGACCTGGTGAGCGGCGTCACGCCCTTCGTCGACCCCAGCCCCTTCCGCTACGAGCGCCTCATCGACGGGACGAAGCCGGACCCGAAGTGGTGACCGTCAGGGACCCATCCAATCGAAAGGGATGTGCTTGCTCGAGTTCGTCGTCCACTGGAACTTGAAGCCGAAGGCATCGACGGAGCAGAGCGTCGACTTGCCCCAGGTCACGATCTGGCCGGGTCCCGTCTCCGAGCCGAGCGGGTTGCTTCGAGCGCTTCAGCGACGGGACGAAGCCGAAGCCTTACGCCTGAGTCAGCCCGCGAGGCGCGCGCGGTCCACGATGGCTTGGGTGTCGAGGCCGGCCGGGAGCGTGCCGAAGGCCAAGCCCCAATCGCCGCCCAGGCGGGTCGCGAGAAAAACCTCGGCAACGGCCGGCACGGAATAGCGGAGCAGCAGGCTCGCCTGCAGCGCCAACGCCATCCGTTCGACGATCTGGCGCGCCACCGGCTCGAGCGCCGCCGGCTGGGCGAGACGACGCTCGAGGTCGGCAAGGTGCACATCCAGCCGTGCATCCTGTCCCTTGGCGAGCGCCACCTCGTCGAGGAAGGCGCGAACCGTCTCCGGCTCGCGCTGCATGGAGCGCAGCACGTCGAGACAAATGACGTTGCCGGTGCCTTCCCAGATACCGTTCAGCGGCGCCTCGCGGTAGAGACGCTCCATCAGGTGCTCGGCGATGTAGCCGTTGCCGCCGTGGCACTCGAGAGCCTCGACCACGACGTGGGGCGCCCGCTTGCAGGCCCAGTATTTCGCTATCGGCGTGCCGATGCGGCTGAGCAGCGCCTCCGCGCGCTCGCTTTCCGAACGGTCCAGCGCGTGGATCAGTCGCAGCGTCAGCCACAGCATCGCCTCGCTCTCCACTGCCAGGTCGGCCACCACGGCGCGCATGATCGGCTGATCGACGAGACTGCGCTGAAAGGCGCGGCGGGTGCTGGTGTGGTTGATGGCCTGCGACACCGCCTGGCGCATCAGACCGGCTGAGCCGACGGCGAAATCGAGCCGCGTGAGGTGCGCCATCTCGATGCAGGTCGCGATGCCGCGGCCCTCCTCGCCCACCATGACGGCGTCGAGGCCGTAGAACTCCACCTCGCTGCTGGCGTTCGACCGGTTGCCGCACTTGTCCTTCAACCGTTGCAGCTTCAGCCGGTTGCGGTGGCCGTCCGGCAGCCAACCGGTCGCCAGGAAGCAGCTGACGCCTTTGTCGGTGCGCGCCAACGTCAGGATGAGATCGCTCATCGGCACGGAGAAGAACCACTTGTGCCCGGTCAGCAGGTAGGGCGCGCCCGAACCGCGCCGCGCCGAGGCCGGCACAGCCGACGTCATTGTCGCGCGGAGGTCGGAGCCGCCCTGCTTCTCGGTCATCGCCATGCCGACGGAGATGCCGGCCTTCTCCTTCGCGTAGAGAGCGCGCGGGTCGTAGGCGGGCCGGTTGATGAGCGGCGCCCACTCGGCCAGCAGCGATGGATCGTGCCGCAGCGTTGCGATCGAGGCGAAGGTCATGCCGAGCGGACAGCAGATGCCGTTTTCGCCCTGGTTCCAGAGATAGCTGAGCGCAGCGCGCACGACCTGCGCGCCGGCACGCCGCTGCGTCCAGGCGAAGGAATGCATCTCGCTGGCAAAACCTAGCGACATCAGCTCGTGATAGGCCGGGTGAAACTCGACGAGGTCCACCCGGTTGCCGAAGCGGTCGTGCGTGCGCAGTTCCGGCGGATGGCGGTTCGCCTGGCGTGCCAGGTCCTGCACGCGCGCGCTCCCGACCGTGCGACCCACCTTGCTCAGATGCTCGGCCGCCCAGGCCCCGCCGAAGGCGGTGACTGCTTCCGCCAGGGGACGGTCGCCCGCAAAAGCGTCGTAGTCCGCGAGCGGCGTCGCTTGGTTCATCACCTCGTGCGTGGTGTAGCCGTTGGTCGGCAGGTCGCTGAGCGCGGCAGCTTCAGGCACCGTCCCCTCCTTGTGCGCAGGGCCTTCGATCTTCGCAATCTAACGCGGAATCATCTGCGAATGATTGCGAAGTGGCTTAATATTCGGCCCATCTACGCAATCCAATTGCTGGGGGACAGGGCGTGCAGCCATACAAAATCGATACCATCGACCGGAAGATCCTGCGGGAGCTGCAGCGGGACGGCGCGCTGCGCAACGACGTGCTGGCCGAGCGCGTCGCGCTGACGCCCGCGCCGACGCTGCGGCGTGTGCGCGCCCTGGAGGAGGCGGGCGTCATCAGCAGCTATGTGGCTCTGGTCGATCCGCTGTCCGTCGGTCTCGGCCTGCGGGTGAAGGTGGAGGTGCGCTTGGCCGCGCAGACCCGCGACCAGATCGACGCCTTCTCGGCCGCGGTCTCGGCCATGCCGGAGGTCGTCGAGTGCATGATTCTCTTCGGCGAGTGGGACTTTCAGCTGATCGTCGTAGCGCGCGACGTGGAGGACTATCAGCGCTTC
>DATEDK010000183.1:0-2141 GCA_035281685.1 Kiloniellales bacterium
CCCGCGGCGAAGGCCGCCCCCGTGACGCCACAGCCCGACGCGGCGACGCAGGTGCAGGATCCCGGGAAGCTGCGCGACATGATGGCGATGCGGTTCATGGGCGGACTCTCGGTGCAGACCGCCGAGCGCAGCCGGATCGTCACCATCGCCTACATCTCGAGCGACCCGATCTTCGCCGCCAGGGCAGCCAATGCCGTGGCGCTTTCCTACATCGAGGGCCAGCTCGATCGCATCGGCGGCGAGACCTCGCGCGCCGGCGAGGTCGTGACGGAGAAGTTGAGCGAGCTCGAGAAGGAGCTGATCGACGCCGAGCGCCGGCTGGAGGCCTATCGCGCCGAGCACGGGCTGACCGAGGTGTCCGGCGGCTCGCTGCAGGCGCAGCAGCTGGCCTCGCTGAACGGCGACCTGATCGCCGCGCGGAACGACCTGACCGAGAAGGAGGTGCGCTACGAGCAGGTGCAGCGCCTGATGAAGGGCGGCGGCGGCAGCGTCGAGGCCGCGGCCGCGATCATGGACTCCTCGATGATCCAGGGCCTGCGCCTGCAGGAGATCGAGCTGACCCGCGAGATCGCCGAGCTGTCGACGAAGTACCGCGACGGCCACCCGAAGATGATCGAGGCGCGCGCCAAGCAGAAAGAGGTGTCCGCGAAGATCTGGTCGGAGATCCGCAAGATCGAGGGCCTGCTGAAGAACGAGCTGGAGATCGCGCAGGGCCGCGTCGAGAACCTGACCAGCGAGGTCGAGCGCCTGAAAGGCGAGATCGCCGACCTCGGCGAGTTCCAGGTGCAGCTCTCGGCGCTGGAGGCCGAGGTCGAGGCCAAGCGCAAGCAGTACGACGCCCTGCTGCAGCGCTCGAACGAGATCGCGGTGCAGGAAGGTGCCACGATCGACAAGCCGGACGCCGAGATCATCGCGCAGGCGGAGCCGCCGGGCGGCCCGATCTATCCGCGCACCAAAGTGATCATCGGCATGGCGGCGGCGGCCGCGGTGGTGCTGGGCCTGGTGCTGGCGATCGGCCTGGAGTTCCTCGACTCCGGCTATCGTTCGCTCGGCACGATCGAGTCGCAGACCGGGCTGGCAACCCTCGGCATGGTGCCGATGATCTCGCTGCGCGGCCGCTCCAACCTGCCGCATCACCACGCGACCGCCAAGCACGGCTCGATCTTCGCCGAGGCGATACGAACGGTGCGCACCAACCTGATGCTGTCCAATCCGGAGCAGCCGCCGCGCATCGTCGTCGTCACCTCGTCGATGCCGAACGAAGGCAAGACGACGACGGTGCTGTCGATCGCCTCGCAGACCGTGCAGACCGGACGGCGCTGCATCGTCGTCGACTGCGACATGCGGCAGGCCCAGGTCGACAGCTCGCTCGGCCATCCGAAGCACCTCGGCCTTTCCGATTTCCTCGCCGACGCCGCCGACCTCGGCCAGATCATCGGCGTCGACGAGCGCACCGGGATCCACTTCATCGGTGCCGGAACACTGTCGAATCCGCCGGTCGAGATGCTGGGCTCGGCGCGCATGCAGAACCTGATCAACGCGCTGGCGCAGAGCTATCACCTCGTGGTGCTCGATACCCCGCCGCTGCTGGCCGTCTCGGACGCGCTGGTGCTGCTGCGCGAGGCCGATTCCACGGTGTTCCTGATCCGCTGGGGCAAGACCCCGCGCGAGACGGCGAAGCTCGGTCTCAAGGTCGCGCTGGAAGCGGGGGCGAAGCTCGCCGGCGTGCTGCTGACCTACGTCGACGTGAAGAAGCACGCGCAGTACACCTACGCGGACAGCGGCCGGTACTACAACAAGGCCTACCGCAAGTACTACTACACCAAGTAGCCCATGGCGCTGGACCGGCCGCGACGCCTGTTCCATCGAACGCATCGCCGTCCGGCCTGGCCTGCGCTCTTCGCCCTGGCGCTGGGCGGGGTGCTCGTCGCCATGGCGACGCCGCGCCTGCTCGCGGGACTTGCGATCGAGCCACACGACGCCCTGCTGCGGGACATCGGCAAGGGACGCAGCGTCGAGCTGGCTCGGCTCCTGCAGGCCGCGGAGGACTACGAGGCTGCGCTGCGCTGGCATGCCGATGCCGAGGACGGCGCCGACCTCGCCGCCCTCTACTTCGTCGCCGCCAGCCAGTTCCCGGCCGA
>DATEDK010000184.1:0-2966 GCA_035281685.1 Kiloniellales bacterium
ACCTCGCCGAGTGGGTGCGTGGTCTCGACGCGCCGTCGGTGGCACCGCTGCTCGCCGCGCTGTCGCAGACGCTGGCCTCCTTCGTCGAGATCGGGCTGGGCTACCTCTCGCTGGACCGGCCGTCAGGCACGCTGTCGGGCGGCGAGGCGCAGCGCGTCAAGATGATCCGCCACCTCGGCGCCTCGCTCACCGACGTCACCTATGTCTTCGACGAGCCCACCATAGGCCTGCACCCGCACGACATCCAGCGCATGAACGAGCTGCTGCTGCGGCTGCGCGACAAGGGCAACACGGTGCTGGTCGTCGAACACAAGCCGGAGACGATCGCGATCGCCGACCACGTCGTCGATCTCGGGCCCGGCGCCGGCAGCGCCGGCGGCACCCTGTGCTTCGAGGGCAGCGTCGCGGGGCTGCGGGCCAGCGGCACCCTGACGGGCCGCCATTTCGACGACCGGGCCGCCCTGAAGCGCGCGGTGCGGACGCCGTCGGGGCTGCTGAAGGTGCGCGGCGCCCGCACCCACAATCTGCGGGACATCGATGTCGACATCCCGCTCGGCGCGCTGGTGGTCGTGACCGGCGTGGCCGGGTCGGGCAAGAGTTCGCTGATCATGGGCTCGGTGAGTGGCCGGGACGGCGTGGTATCGGTCGACCAGGGCGCGATCCGCGGCTCGCGCCGGAGCAACCCGGCAACCTACACCGGACTGCTCGACCCCATCCGCAGCGCGTTCGCGAAGGCCAACGGCGTCAAGCCGGCGCTGTTCAGCGCCAACTCCGAGGGCGCCTGCCCCGGCTGCAACGGCGCCGGCGTCATCTACACCGATCTGGCGACGATGGCCGGTGTCGCCACCCCCTGCGAGGAATGCGAGGGCAAGCGCTTCCAGGCCGCGGTGCTGGAGTACCGGCTCGGTGGCCGCGACATCAGCGAGGTGCTGGCAATGTCGGTGGCCGAGGCGGCGGAATTCCTCGGCGCCGGCGCGGCCCGCACGCCGGCGGCGCACGCCATCCTCCAGCGGCTCGCCGATGTGGGCCTGGGCTACCTCAGCCTCGGCCAGCCGCTCACCACCCTGTCCGGCGGCGAGCGGCAGCGACTCAAGCTCGCCACCCAGATGTCCATGAAGGCCGAGAAGGGCGCGGTCTACGTCCTCGACGAGCCGACCGCCGGCCTGCACCTCGCCGATGTCGAACAGCTGCTGGGCTTGCTCGACCGCCTCGTCGATGCCGGCAAGTCGCTCATCGTCATCGAGCACCATCAGGCGGTCATGGCGCATGCCGACTGGATCATCGACCTCGGCCCCGGCGCCGGCCACGATGGCGGCCGCATCGTCTTCGAGGGCCCCCCCGCCGAACTCGTCAACGCCCGCTCCACCCTGACCGGCCAGCACCTCGCGGCCTATATTGCCGGCTGATCGAAACCCTGCCCGCTCGCCGGCGCCGGAAAGCCCGTGACCGTCTCCGGCGGCAGCTTGGCCATGCAGGCCTCGAACAGGCGGCTGCCCAGCCAGCCGGCGAGCCAGGCCTGCAGCGCCGGCAGCGGCAGGCCCGCGAACCAGGCCGGCTCCACGGCGGCGAACTGGCGCACGAAGGGGAAGATCGCGAGATCGGTGGCGCAGGGGGCCGCGCCGCCCAGGTAGGGCCGGTCCTGCAGCCGGCGCTCCAGCGGCAGCGGCAGCACGGCCAGGGCTTGCGCGCGCTGCCAGTCGCGGGCCGCTGCCGCGCCGGCGTAGCGCTCGGGATACTTGTAGCGATCGAGGTGATGCTTGAAGTCACCGTCGTTGCGGCCCAGCAGGTCGAGGTTCTCGCTCGACTGCGCCCGCTGCCACCAGCCGTCGCGATCCGGCGGCTCCAGCGCCCAGCGCATGATGTCCCAGCTCTCGTCCAGCAACCGGCCATCGGGCAGATGCAGCACCGGCACCGTGCCCTTGGGCGACAGGGCCAGCAGCGCCGCGGGCTTGGCGCGCAGCACGACCTCGAAGGCCTCGAAGTCCAGCTCCGCCCGGAGCAGCGCCATGCGCGCTCGCATCGCGTAGGGGCAGCGGCGATAGCTGTAGAGCAGGGGCTTCGCGGGCGGGGCTGGAATGCTGTTCACGGCGAGAGGCTAGCGCAAAGCTGCCGCGGCGGCGTGCCGGTGGTTACTCAGTCGTCCGACGAGAAACCCGAGGCCTTCACGATCGGCCCCCATTGCTCACGCTCCTTCGCGAGCCGGCGCGCATAGTCGCCGGGCGACAGGAACAGGGGCTCGAAACCCAACTTGGCCAGGCCTTCGGTGACCGCACTCTCGCGCAGGGCCGCGCGGACCAGGTCGGCGATGCGCTCGACGGTAGCGGTGGGTGTCCTCGCGGGCAGGAACAGGCCATAGGTCTCGACCCCGTCGATACCCTTGAAGCCCTGCTCCTCGAAGGTCGGCGCGTCGGGCGCGAAGCGCGAGCGCTTGCCGTCGGTGACGCCAAGCAGGCGCACGCGTCCCGCGGCCAGATGGGGCAGGAAGTCGCCGATGCTGAAGCAGCCCGAGGCGATCTGCCCCCCCATCAGGTCCTGCATGCCCGGCGCCGCGCCGCGATACGGCACATGGGTCAGCCTGATGCCGGCGGCGCGCTCGAACTGGTTGCCCAGGAAATGCGGCATCGCACCGGCGGCTGGCGATGCATAGGCGGCGCTGCCCGGGTTGGCCTTGGCCCAGTCGACGAACTGGGCCAGGCTCTTCACCGCGGCCGGCACCATCGGGCCAACGCCGAAGCCGCAGGTGGAATGGGCCAGCGGCGCCACCGGGATCACGTCGACTTCGGGTCGGTAGGCCAGCTTGCGATAGGCATGCGGGTAGATGGTGAACATCGATGAGGGGCTCAGCAGCAGGGTCTGGCCGTCGGGCGGCGCGTCCTTCAGCGCCACGATGGCCAAGCGCCCGCCGGCGCCCACCTTCTGCTCCACCAGCACCGATTCGGCCATGCGCCCGCGCCAGGCCTCGGCCA
>DATEDK010000185.1:0-3629 GCA_035281685.1 Kiloniellales bacterium
GTCGTGCAGGCGGCTATCGCCGGCGAGGGCGTCGGTCTCGCGCGGCTTTCGCTCTGCCTCGACGACCTGGTCGTCGGCCGGCTGGTGCAGCCCTTCGGGCCGATCGTGCCGGTCGCGATGACCTATCGCCTGCTGACCACGCCGGAGAAGGCGGCCTGGCCGAAGGTCGAGCGCTTCCGTGCGTGGATCCTCGCGGAGATCGCGGCCCTCCCGCCGGTGCCGCCGGCCGCCGACGCCGCAGGTCCGTCGCGACGCAAAGGCGCTGGCGGCCGACGGATTGCCGCCTAGACTTCGCCGGGTGATGCAGTCCCGTTTCGCGAAGCTCGCCCTGGCGCTCGGCCTGGGTGCCGTCGGTGGCGCGCTCGCCTTTTGGGCCAAGCTGCCGCTCGCCTGGATGATCGGCGCCATGGTGGTGACCACGGTGGCCGCGATGGCCGGCGCGCCGATCGCCGTGCCGCCGAATTTGCGCAGCCTGTTCGTCGCCGTGCTGGGCGTCATGCTGGGCTCGAGCTTCCGCCCCGAGCTGCTCGATCGGCTGGGCGAGTGGAGCCTGTCGCTCGCGGGGCTTGCGCTCTACACCGCGCTTTCCGCCTGGCTCGGCTACCGTTTCCTGCAGCGCCTCGGCGGCTACGGCCGTACCACCGCCTTCTTCGGCGCGATGCCGGGCGGGCTCTCCGAGATGATCCTGGTCGGCAGCGCGATGGGCGGCGATGCGCGGGCGATCTCCTTCCTGCACGCCTCGCGCGTCCTCTTCGTCGTGCTGGCGCTGCCCTTCGCCTTCCAGTTCTTTCTCGGTTACGAGGCCGGCCGCCGGCCGCCGGCCGGCGTCCCCATGAGCGATGTGCTCTGGGGCGATTTCGGCATCCTGGTGCTCTGCGGACTGGGCGGCGCGGCGCTGGCACGCCTCGCGCGCCTGCCGGCCTGGCAGCTGGTCGGGCCGATGCTGCTCTCCGCCGCCATCCATCTGGCCGGCTGGACCGAGGCGGCGCCGCCGGCCGAGCTGATCGCGCTGTCGCAGGTGGTGATCGGCACCGCGATCGGCTGCCGCTTCGCCGGCACCCCGCTGCGGTTCGTCGCCCGCGTCATGGTCTGGGCGGCGATGCTGACCGTCGTGCTGCTGGCGGTGACGCTGGCCTGCGCCTGGCTGGTGCATGCGGTGAGCGGCCTGCCGACCCCGCACCTGGTGCTGGCCTACGCGCCCGGCGGGCTTGCCGAGATGAGCCTGGTCGCTCTAGCTCTCTCCTTCGATCCCTCGTTCGTCGCCACGCATCACATCGTGCGCATCTTCCTGATCGTCGTGCTGGCACCGGCCGCCTTCCGCCTTTGGGTCAGGAGCAAGAGCTGATGCGCGTGCCCGCCAGCGAGGTCGAGAGCGGACTGGCGACAGCCGAGCAGCGCGGCCTGCGGCTGGCGCTCCTGGGGCGGAGCGTCGCGCTGACGGCAGCGCTGGCCTGGCTGGTGCCGCTCTCGACCTATCCCGAGGGCCTGCCGGGCATCGCCATCGTGACCGGCCTGCTCGGCCTCGGCCTGCTGCACCTCTGGCTCCTGAAGCGCGGGCGCGAGCGGCTGTGGCATCGCTTTCTCTTGCCGGCGATCGACTTCACCGTGCTGGCCTGGCTCGCCGCCACCCAGCCGATACTGGCTGGCGGGGACGTGCCGCAAATCCTGCTCTTCCGCGCGTACGGCGTCGCCGCCTACCTTTTCGTCTTCGTCGCCCTTGCCGCCCTCAGCCTCTCGCCGCTCTATGTGCTCTGGGTGACGGGACTTGCGATCGTCGCGCTCTGGTCCGTCTTCATCTACGCGGCCGCACAGGTCGACGCGCCGCTCTCCTGGGTCGACCTGCCGGCGAACGCCACCGCCGCGCAGTACCAGGCGCTGATCCTCGACCCCAACTTCCTGGGCCGCGGCAATCGCTTCGAGGAGACGATTGCCTTGGCCCTCGCAGGCGGGCTCATCGCTGTCGGCGTGCGTCGTGCCCGCCAGCTGGTGCGCCAGCGCGCGGCCGCCGAGGCCGAGCGCCGGCGCGCGCTCGAGGTCTTCGGCAACTACGTGCCGCCGGCGATCGCCCGCCGCCTGGTCGAGGCGCCGGAAGCTTTGGCGCCGCACAGCCGCCAGGCATCGATCCTGATCCTCGACATCGCCGGCTTCACCAGGCTCGCCGAACGCCGTCCGCCGGAGGCGCTGCTGCCGCTCTTGAACGCCTTCTTCGAGCGCTGCGGCCAGTGCGTGGGCGAGGCCGGCGGCGTGATGCTGAGCTATGTCGGCGACGGTTTCCTTGCCGCCTTCAACGTGGCCGAGGACACGCCCGATCACGCCGCCTGCGCCATGGCGGCCGGGCTCGCCCTCTGCCGCTCGGCGGCCGAGCCGATCGAGGGCGAGCACCTCCGGATCCGCATCGGCATCGCCAGCGGTCCGGTCGCCGCCGGCAGCGTCGGCGGCAGCCAGCGCCGCAGCTACACGGTCTATGGCGACACGGTGAACCTGGCGCAGCGGCTGGAGGCACTCTGCAAGGAGACCGGCGCGATGCTGCTGGCGAGCGAGGCGAGCTGGCGGCACGCGGGCGCGCCCGCCGGCTGGCAGCGGGTCGGCCCGCTGGCCGCGCGCGGACGCGAGGCGACCGTCGTGGCCTATCGGCCCCCGGCATAGAGCGCGACCAGCGCCAGCCGCGTCGCGCGCTTGGCGGCTCTCTCCCGCTCCGGCTCCTTCAGCCAGAGATCCTCGACGGTCAGCGCGGGGCGCTGGCGATCCTCGTGCATCAGTCGGTTGCGCTCGCTGCGCAGCCAGGCGCGGTCTTCGCTGTGCCGGTCGAAGGGAAAGCCGGCATAGAGGCTCTGGGCATCGACGATGGCTCCGGCCAGGATCAGCACCGCCGCCCAGGCCCCGGCGCAGAAGCAGCGCTGCAGCTCGACGGTGAGCGCGATCGCCTGCTCGGAGAGAGCCGTGGCGCCCCCGCCGGAGGCGGCCGCCTCGGCGTCGGCCAGCCAGCGGCGACGCTCCTCCCAGGTCATCTCGTCGGGGCGTTCGACCAGCTCGATCATTTTCAGAGGACAGAGGACAGAGGACAGAAGACAGAAATCGCTTTGTCCCAATCTGTCCTCTGTCCTCTGTCATCTGTCATCTGATTACTCGAACTCCAGGATCGCCTGGTCGACGGCGAGGCTGTCGCCGGCCTTGCAGTGCAGCGTCTTCACCACGCCGTCGGCCGCGGCGCGCAGCACGTTCTCCATCTTCATCGCCTCGACCACGGCGAGCTCCTCGCCAGCCTTCACCTCCTGGCCCTGCTTGACCGCGACGGAGACCAGCAGGCCCGGCATCGGCGAGAGCAGGAAGCGCGACAGGTCGGGCGGTGCCTTCACCGGCATGTGGCGATAGAGCTCGACGGCGCGCGGCTCCAGCACGAGCACCTCGACCGTGGCGCCGCCGTGCGTCAGCTGCCAGCGCGGGCCGGCGCGGTCGACCTGCACGACGATTTCCTCGCCCGCGAACTGAGCGCGGAACAGCGGCTCGCCCGGCGCCCAGCTGCTTTCAATCGGGGCGCTCTCGATGGGGCCGCCGCCGAGCGCGCTTTCGACAAGGAAGCCCGAGGAGTGCGGCCTGAGGGTGACGAGGTACTCCTCGCGGCCGAGCAG
>DATEDK010000186.1:0-3791 GCA_035281685.1 Kiloniellales bacterium
GACAGGCCAACGAGCAAAGAGCTCTACCGGGGCCAAGGTGGTGCCATCATACTGGACACTCTCTCCGGCAACCGCGCGGGTGATCCTGAAAGCGCGCCTGTGCTGTGGAAGGGCGAAGGCTGGCCGGTATCCTTTGACCCGGTCCGTGAAAGAAAGCTCGCAGAGCACCGCGATCGCGGTGCTGCCGTGGCTGCGCAGGAAGCCGAAAAGCCTGGCGCCCGCGACAGAAATCGGTTCGAGCCGGGTCCAGCCGCCACCCGCGAACAGCTCCGGAAGTTCGCGGCGCAGGCCGAGGAGCTGCCGCATCAGCAGCAACTTGCGGTCGTTGAAGCTCTGGCCGCTCGCGCTGGAGGTCTCGAGCGCTGCGATTCGGGCGGCGAAGTCGACCGGGCGACGATTGTCCGGATCGACGAGGCTGAGATCGGCCCACTCAGTTCCCTGATAGATGTCGGGAATGCCGGGTAGGGTCAGCTTCAACGCAAGCTGCACCAGGCTCTTGCGCGCGCCCGCGGCCAGGAAAGGCTCCGCACGGCGGGCGAAGTCCGCCGGGAACGCCGATCCCTCGCCAAGCGCGCGGCGGACGAAGCCCCTCAACACGCCTTCATAACTGGAATTGATGTGGGTCCAACTCGTCCGGACCTTCGCCTCGCGTGCCGCCTTGATCATGTAGGCAACCAATCGGTCCGCCAGTGCTGCATCGTCAGGGTCCCAAGCGCCGAGCAGAGCCTGGTAGAAGTGCCAGCGCATCTCCGGCTCCGGCTCCCCGGGTTGCAGCATGGCCTCCCATGCGTCGACCGCCGCGCGCCAGGCTTCAGGCGCATCGGCAATGGCGGCGATGCGCAGACGCGCATCCTCGCCACGCTTGGTGTCATGCGTTGCGGTGGCGTTCACCGCCTGCGGCTGGCCAGCCGCGCGACGGGAGAGCGCCTCGAAGAAAACCTTCTCCGTCATCCCCAGCAACGCCGGATCGCCGCCCACCTCGTTCGCCGCCAGCAGCCGGCCGTAACGATAGAACAGCGTATCCTCCATGGCCTTGGCCATCAGCGCGCCCGTCGTTTGTTGGAAGCGGAGCCGCAGGCGAACGGCCGCGGGCGAGGGCGCCGTGAGGATCAGGCGCAGCAGATCGCCGACCGCGGCGGGATCTTCGAGCTCGGCCTCTCCCGCGGCATCCTGGCCGACGCGCGCGAGCCGGGCAGCGTCCTCTAAGGAGGGAGCCTCGGTGCCGCGAAGATAGGACCGGTAGACCGGCATTGCTGTGGCCAGCGCGACGACCGCGCGCCGCAGCGTGTCGCGACCCCAGTCGCACGCCCGGCTATCCTCGCGTGCTGCGCTGACCGCAAGCTCCGTCACGCCATCCAGCTCGGCGGCGAGGTTCCACGTCAGCATCCGCCGCTTCGCTTCCCGCAGCATGGCGACGGGATCGGCAGCAATCCCGATGAAGCTGTCGTAGGCGCGGCCGATGACGGTCTCTGCTGCCGGATCGATCATGAGCGCCGCAACGCTGTGCACGAAGTCGTAGCCGGTGGTGCCGCACACCCGCCAATCGGCGGGCAGAATTTCGTCCGGGCCCAGGATCTTCTCGACCCAGATCGGCGGCGAGCCCGGCGCCTCGGCCGCCAGGCGGCTCAGATACCAGGCCGGATCGGCCAGGCCGTCGATGTGATCGATGCGCAGGCCTTGCACATGGCCGTCCTCGAGCAGCTCGAACAGCAGACGATGTACGTCGTCGAAGACCCCCGGCTCCTCGACGCGCACGCCCACCAGGTCGGAGAGTTCGAAGAAGCGGCGATAGGTCGAGGCGTCGCGCGCGGCGCGCCAGTAGGCGAGCCGCCATGGTTGGGCGGCGTGCAGGTCCTGCAGCAGCGCCGTGTTCTCCGACGCGGCCTCGAGGGCTGCGTCGAGCCGCTCGGCGTTGCCAGCGTCGGCTGCCCAGGCGGCGAAGGTCTCCGGCATGGCGGCCGGATCGCTGGCCGGCAGGGCGATCTCCTCGGGCGAGAGCACGAGCGCCCAGGTCCGTGGATCGATCGGCACGCTATGGTCGAAGTAGCGCCAGCTCAGACCGTCGGGGTCGCGACCGAGGGTGAATTCCCTGGCGGCGAGGGCGGACGCGAAGGTCTGCCCCAGGATCGGCAGCAAGAGCTTCGGCGCCTGCCAGTCGATGTCGAAATGACCGGCGAAGCGGCTGTGCCGGCCGTGGCGCAGGACGTCGCGCCACCAGGGATTCTCCGGCGAGGCAGCCATGTGGTTGGGCACGATGTCCAGCACTAGGCCGAGTCCCGCCTGCCGAAGCGCGGCGGAGAGCCGAAGGAAGCCGTCCATGCCCCCCAGGCTCTCGTCGATCCGACCATGGTCGGTCACGTCGTAGCCGTGCGTGGACCTCGAGCGCGCCTGAAAGAGCGGCGAGGCGTAGAGGTGGCTCACGCCTAGTTTCGCCAGATAGGGCGCCAGCGCTGCGGCGCGGTCGAAGTCCATACCAGCGCGGAACTGCAGCCGATAGAGCGCGCGAAACCCCTTCATCGCGGACGCACCGCACGCAGCCCCTCCGCATGGGCCCGGAAACCGGGGTGCTCCGCGATGCTTTCGACCGGGACCGGCAGGCGGTGCCGCCAGTTCGGATAGGCATCGACGGTCCCCGGCAGGTTGATCTGCTCGGCCACACCCAAGGCGTCCTCGAGCTGCATTGCCATCAAGCGGCAGCGCGATGCCGCGAGGTAGGCGTGCAACCGCGGCGACAGCTCGGCCGGATCGTCCGAGGTGCCGAGGAGCTTCCGCAGGGAGCCGCGATCCTTCTCTCGCGCGCTGCTTGCCTCCTGCCATCCCTCGTCGTTCAGGAGTCCGAGATCGCGGCGGAGATCGAGATCGAGGGCGCGCCACCAGCCGGTGAAGGTCGGCATGTCGTGCGTGCCGACGCAGGCGATACCATCGGTCGGCCAACGGCGCGGCGAGCGGAAGCCACGGCTGGTCCGTTCGAAATAGAAGACCCTGTAGCCGTGGAGCCTGCGCGCCGACATCAACGCGCGGAAGCCTTCCGGCACCGTGCCGAGATCTTCCCCGAGGATCATGGCTTGGGCCCCCTGCGACTCCTCCGCCAGGCGCGCGAGGAGCAGTCGCAGCGGAAAGCGCATGTAGGCGCCGTCGCGCGCCGACCTGCCGCGCGGGACCAGCCAGAGCCGCGCCAGATTCATCACATGATCGATCCGTACGGCTCCCGCACGGCGCAGCACCGCAGCCAGCATCTCGCTGAAGGGCCGTCCCTCCTCCCGAACGAGGGCGACCGGCGACAGCGGGGCCAATCCCCAATCCTGGCCATCCGCATTGAAAGCGTCCGGCGGCGCGCCGATCGAGAGCTCGGGCACGGTCAAGTTCGGCTCCGTCCAGGTGGCCGAACCGTCCGATGCCGCACCGACAGCGAGATCGAGGCAAAGCCCAATGCGCATGCCCGCGGCGCGCGCGCGCTCTTGCACCAGCGCCAGCTGCAGGTCGGCCTGCCACTGCAGCCAGAGCTCATAGTCGATGCGTGCGCGCTCGCGGGCGGCGAAGCCAGCAACCTCCGGGATCTGCCTGGTCCGAAGCTCCGCGGGCCAGGCCGGCCACCCCGCGCCCGAGCCGCCGGCGACCATCGATGCCGACAGCGCCTCGAAGAGCGCGTGCGCCTGCAGCGCCTCGCCGCCCAGACGGCGGAATCTCTCGAACGCCGCCCTGCTCCCTGCGTCCCAAGGAAAGCGGTCGAAGCACCGGTGCAGCACCGCCTCCTTCAGTCGCGCCACGCCAACTACGTCGAGCAGCGGCGC
>DATEDK010000187.1:0-2870 GCA_035281685.1 Kiloniellales bacterium
GTGTGGCGCGCCGCCCTCGACCGCGGCCTCGGCCGGCGGGTGACGCTCTAATCCGCCCGCTCTTGCGCGTAGTCGTGCGTGTAGTCGCCCTCGCTGAAACGGCCGAAGTGTTGCGTGCGGCGCTGGCCGGGCCAGAGATAGTCGACCCGGCCTTCGCCTGGGCGGTAGACCGCCGTGTATACGGTGGGGGAGTCTTGCCGACGCGAGAAGAGCGGCCGCTCGAAGAAGCGCCGCGTCAGAGAGTCCAGAGTTGCCGGCATTTCCAGCGCGCGCAGCAGCGCCTGACGGCGCAGCACGGAGTCGGTCGGCCTCAGCTTCTCCTGGTGATTGGTCGCGACGGCATTGCGGGTCACCGCGGGCTCGCTCTCGGGACGCAGGAAGAGCGTCGCGTAGTTGCCGCCGCGGTCCAGCAGCGTCACGTTGTGCGGCTGCGCGATGGGGATCCGGCAGAGCGCGGCGACGGCCTCCTTCACGCTGCGGCAGGTCTCCAGCACGTAGCGCAGCATCAGCAGCACCGAGAAGCCACGCCCGAAGGGACCGGAGACGAAGGTCAGGCTGCCCGCCAGGCCATCGTCGTTCATGCCGTCGATGCAGCCGCCCCACGGCCGCTGCGCCTTGGCGATGACTTCCGGGCCGAGCCACTGCGTGGATTCGAAGCGGTCCGTCACCGCGGCAAGGGCGTAGTCGTAGTTGCGCACGAGGGCCGGGCCTTCCGCACCGAGCCAGACGGCCTGGCTGCAGCCGCCGCCGAGCGGGCCGGCGCGCCAGTGGCTGACGATGCAGCGACCGAGCTGGTCGTCGCCGAGCAGCGAACAAGCCTCATCGTAGCGTGCCAGCAGTTCCGGCATGTGCTGGCGGACCGCCGCGCGGCACTCTTCCGGCGTCGGCGGCGCCGCGCGCTTCTCGCCGCGGTACCAGCGCTCGGCGTCGGCCCGTCCGGCTCGGAAGCGGGCGGCCCAGGCCTCGCCGGGTCGTTCTTCCCGGGCAAAGACGAAGCGCTTCTGCATGGCCGTAGTGTAGCAGGGCGTTGCGCGGCAGGGGCAGCACCTCTAGGGTGCGCCGCCTGACGATGCCGTGAGGTGGGACTTTGCCGTCGCGTTGACCGATCTCGGTTCTGTTCCGCCTGGCGGCCGCCGCTGACCGGAAGGGTCGGCGCTGCCGCCATTTCAACCGTGCGCCGGGCGGCAGGCTGAGATCGGGACAGCAGGATCCCGCAGCTTCGCGCCCCATGCCACCCGCTGGGCGCACCTCTCCGTCTTCCAGCCGACCGACTCACGCCTGACGACCCGCCGCACTTCCGTTCCGGAAGGTCGGCCTCGTCGTGCAAACCACTCTTTCTGTGCGCTGGCGCATCGCGCCCGCTGACGCTCCCCGCGTCCTGCTACACTGTCCCCGCTGCGAGCGCGACCGTTTCTTCGTCTCCAGCGGCCGCTTCCGCGTGAACGCACAGAAGAAGCGGCTCGACGCCTGGCTGATCTACCGCTGCAGCCACTGCGATCGGACCTGGAACCTCCCGGTTTTCGAGCGCCTGCGCGTGAGCGAAATCGATTCGGCGCTGCTCGACCGGCTGCATGGCAACTGTCCGGTGCTCGCGGCGGAGTGGGGGAGCGATGTCGCGGCACTCGGCCGCTACGCACGCGCCGTCGAGCCCGTTGAGCCGCAGGTCAGCAAAGAGATGATCCAGGGCGCACGGGACGCGCCCCTCATGCAGATCATCATCGAGTGCGGGGTGCCACGCATGCATCTCGATCGGCTGCTCGCGGCGGAGCTCGGTCGCTCACGATCGCGCATCGCACGATGGGAGGAAGAGGGGGTAGTCGTGGTCACGCCCGCGCATCGGTTCGTGCAGGATGGCCAGATGGTTTACGTGCGCATGTCGTCGTTGAGCGCTGCAGAGCGGCCGACGGTTGTGCGCGCCGCGACTGGCCTGGAGCCCTGATGTCGAGACCCCCTCCCTCTCCCTCCCCCGCTTCGCGGGAGAGGGGACAGAAGGCGCAGCCGCTCGCGTTAGCACCCCTCTCCCGCGCGAAGCGCGGGGGCTGCGAAGTAGGGCGCGCAGCGCGAGGGAGGGGGTGGTTGGGACTAGAGCAAGGCCTTGCGGAGCGGGGTAGAGAGATCACCCCTGCGACCGACGCGCACGCTCTCCAGCCCCAGCCACTCGGCCATGCGCCTGAGCTCCGGCGCGGCGGCGGCAGCCACGGTCTCGGCGTCGCGGCCCTCTTCGAGATGCGCGGAATTCACCACCAGCGTGCCGGTCGCGCGCTCGGCCTTGAGGCAGAGGCGGGCGGGAATGTCCTCGTCCAGGCGGAAGGGCAGCACGTAGTAGCCGTGCCTGCGCTTCGGTGCCGGCGTGTAGATCTCCAGCCGATAGAAGAAGCCGAAGAGCCGCTCGGTGCGGTCGCGCTCCCAGACCAGGGAGTCGAAGGGAGAGAGCAGGGCGGCACCCCTCACCCAGCGCGGCAAGTGGGCGTCACGGTGCTTGTAGTGCGGCAGCCGCGAGCCCTCCAGGCTGACCGGCTCCAGCGTGCCTTCCTCGACCAGCTCGGCGATGTGCGTCTTCAACCCTTCGACCGGCAGCCTGAGATAGTCGCGCAGCTCGGCCGCCGTGCCGATGCCCATGGCGACGGCGGAGAGGCGCAGCAGGTGGCGGATCGACTCCTCGCGCGTCGGCGTGGGCAGTGCCAGGGTCTCCGGCGGGAAGACGCGCTCGGGCAGGTCGTAGAGCCGCTCGAAGTTGCGGCGGCTGGCCGTGGTGATGCGCCCGGCCCAGAAGAGCCACTCCAGGGCCATCTTCGCCTCGCCCCATTCCCACCAGCCGGGGCGGCTCTTGCTGGCACTCTCGATCTCGCCGGCACCGAGCGGGCCGCGGT
>DATEDK010000188.1:0-6282 GCA_035281685.1 Kiloniellales bacterium
CCCCGCGATCAGCGATCCGCCGAGCGCCATGAGGTTGACGACCGACAGCTGCGCGCTCGCGTACCAGCCGAGGAAGACGAGCGTGAGCGACAGGAAGGCGATGCGGAACCAGAAGGTGAACCGCTCCGACCGGGTCACGAAGGGCATGAAGAAGAAGGCAGCGGTCAGCACCGTCAGCATCGCCAGCAGCCCGGCGATCTCGTAGCGCTTGTCCTGCCAGATCCGCTGCCAGAGCGCGGCCTTGGCGGCGCGTTCGTCGCTCGCCGCGTCCGGCGGCGGGGCTGCCGGCTGGGCGGCGGGCTGCGCGACCAGGTACTGCGCGGGCGGCTGCCAGCCGAGGTCGAAGGTGGTGAATACCTTCTCCGTCGCCGCCACGTTGCGGCCCACGAGAAGCTGCAGCCGCCAGGGCTCCGTCGGATCGAAGCCGACATCGGCGGGAATCTTGAAGAGGTCGACCTCCGTCAGGGCGGGTGCGCCCGCGGCGGCGATCTCGCCCAGTCGCCGGTGGCCACGGTCGCGGAAGCGCACCGAGACGTCGCCCTGGATGAGCTGGATGCGGTCGAAGATGCCGCCGCGCACGTAACCGGACCCCTTGAAGGAGTAGGTCCCGCTCGCCGCAACGAGGATCGCGTGCTCGCCCTCGGCCAGCCAGGCGCGCAGGTTCGCGTTCTCCCGCGGGCCCAGAAGCGACAGGCCGATGGCCTCGATCGAGACGAGACTGGCGTAGAGGTCGATGAAGACGTCGTCCGGCGCGCCCTCGATCGCGTGGCCGCCGGCGCGGGGGTCGGCCAGCGATGCAAAGGCCTCGTTCACCTGCGCGACCGTGAGCAGGAGCCGCCGGACCGTGCCGTCGCCCAACAGGGTGGTCCAGTCGCCCGCAGCCTCGGCCTCGGGGTTGATCTCGAATCGGGGTCCGGTCGACGCCGCCTCGGCGGCCAGCCCACCGAGGCCCAGCGCACGGGCGACACGAAGACCGGCGCGCAGGATGGAATCGTCGATCACCATCACGGTGACCGTGGCGCCGGAGATGATGTTGAGGTCGTTTTCCGTCCTCTGGTCGACGGCGGCGAGGTCGAAGCCCAGGTATCCCTCGATCAGCTGGGCGATGCGCGCTTCGGGAATGCCGATCAGCACGATCGGTTCGGAATGCTTGACGAGCCGCAGCCCGCTCACATGCGCATCGAGGTCGACGGCCATCAGCACGTGGATCGGCTTGCCGGAGTAGCCCGTGGTTCCGACGAAGTCCGAGGTGATGAAGGCCCAGCCGATGGTCTCGCCCTGGCGCAGCACGGGTGCCACCGGCAGATCGCTTCGGATCGGCCCGTAGGCGTCGGCTCCCGCCACGAGCTCGGCGGCCGGGATCTGCGGCAGGAACTGCGGCAGAACGCTCTGCGCCTCGAGCCCAGTGGGCAGCAGCAGCGCGAACATCGCGGCGAGGAACGACAGCCGCAGAAGCCGCGGGCGGCGGCCGGCTGGTTGGCGATGCGGAGCGGCTGGCATGGTGTCAGCCCTCGCCCGGCGGGGCGCGCGCCGTCGCGCGCCGGATGCGACGCCATGCCGCGACTGCGCTAGGGCACGGCCGGCCGGCACTGCGGCGCCGCCGGAGCGAGACCACCGGCGGTGGCTCGATGGAAAGAACCGAGAGGTCGCCGGCCTGGCAGCCGATACAGCCTTCGTGCCCGCAGCAGTCGCTTGGCCGAGCCGGCGCGCCCGCCGCGTCGCTCTGCGGCGCCATGGCGGCATGGCCGGCGCAGGGCTCTGCAGCGGCAGCGGCAAGGGGCCCCGCAAGGCCACTGCCGAGCAGCACCGCCAGAAGGACGGCGAGGGCGGCGAGCCAGGCTGGGGAGCGGACGACCATGCCGCTATAGCCACGGCGTTCGGCCCCAGCTGTCTTTGTTCCAGATCAAATCCGGCTGACGCTATCCGAGCGCCCGCAGCTCCGGTGGCGCTGGTCGCTTACCGGGCGACAAGGCGCCGGATCGCTGGGAAGACCGGGTCGAGCCGGCGATGACGAACCGAGGAAGCCGGCAGCCGCCGCGGCCGGGCTGGACTAGCCGCCCTGCCGCTTCAAGAGGCGCAGGCGGAGCGCGTTCAGCTTGATGAAGCCCTCGGCGTCGCGCTGGTCGTAGACCGCATCCTCCTCGAAGGTGACGTGCGCCAGCGAGTAGAGGCTGTGCGGGCTCTGCCGGCCCAGCACCTGGACGCCGCCCTTGTAGAGCTTGAGGCGCACCTGCCCGGTGACCCGCTCCTGGCTCTTGTCGATCGCGGCCTGCAGCATCAGGCGCTCCGGCGAGAACCAGAAGCCGTTGTAGATCAGCTCGGCGTAGCGCGGCATGAGCTCGTCCTTCAGGTGTGCCGAGCCGCGGTCGAGCGTGATCGACTCGATCGCGCGGTGCGCCACCTGCCAGATCGTGCCGCCCGGCGTCTCGTAAATGCCGCGGCTCTTCATGCCGACGAAGCGGTTCTCCACCAGGTCGATGCGGCCGATGCCGTTCTCGCCGCCGAGCTCGTTCAGCCTGGTCAGCAACGCGGCCGGTGAGAGCCGCTCGCCATCGACCGCGACCGGATCGCCCTGCGCGAAGTCGATGGTGATGACCGTCGGCTCGTCGGGCGCCTTCTCGGGGGCAACCGTGCGCGAGAAGACGAACTCCTCCGGCGCCACCCAGGGGTCCTCCAGCACCTTCCCCTCGGCGGAGATGTGCAGCAGGTTGGCGTCGACCGAGAAGGGCGCTTCGCCGCGCTTGTCCTTGGCGATCGGGATCTGGTTCTCCTCGGCGAAGGCGATGAGACGCGTGCGGCTGGTCAGGTCCCACTCGCGCCAGGGCGAGATCACGCGGATCTCGGGCTTGAGGGCGTAGTAGGAAAGCTCGAAGCGGACCTGGTCGTTGCCCTTGCCGGTGGCGCCGTGCGCCACCGCATCGGCGCCGACTTTCTCGGCGATCTCGATCTGCCGCTTGGCGATCAGCGGCCGCGCGATCGACGTGCCGAGCAGGTAGACGCCCTCGTAGAGCGCGTTGGCCCGGAACATCGGCATGACGTAGTCGGCGACGAAGGTCTCGCGCAGGTCCTCGATGAAGATGTTCTGCGGCTTGATGCCGAGCAGCTCCGCCTTGCGGCGCGCCGGCTCCAGCTCCTCGCCCTGGCCGAGATCGGCGGTGAAGGTCACCACCTCGCAGCGATAGGTGGTCTGCAACCACTTCAGGATCACCGAGGTGTCGAGCCCCCCGGAATAGGCCAGCACCACCTTCTTCACCGCACCGGACTTCGCCATGGACCTTGCTCCCCCTTACGGCGGGCGAGGCTATAGGCGATGGGCCAAAGCCCAGCAAGGGCCCTACTGCCGCGCCGCCGGCGGAGCTAGGATGCGCGCATGGCGCGCCTTCTCGCGGCGCTTCTGCTGGCTCTGGTGCTGGTCCTGCCGCGCGACGCGGCGGCGGAAACCGACTGCGGCCCGATGATCGAGGCCGGCGACGAGGCGGCGATCCTCGCCTTCGTGCAGAAGTACGAGTACACGAACCCGCTGCTGCGCTTCAATTTCTGGATCCCCGAGCTCGGCCGCGCCGAGGGTGACGCCGGCCGCCTCGCGGAATGCCTGGCCCGCCTCGACCTGCTCTTCGCCGAGGGCTTCGCGGGCGATCCCGGCGCCGCCCGGCGCTACAGCGACCTCTCCTGGTTCCTGGGCTACGTGAACTACTTCGGCCTGCGCGCGCAGCCGGCCTTCGGCGATGTGCGCGCGCACGCGCACGATGCGATCCTGGCGATGAGCGACCGGCGTCTCTGCGACATCACCAAGGTGCTTTACCTCAAGTACTTCGCCGCCATGCTGCTCGAGTACGAGCTGGCGCCGCTCCTGCTGGGTGACCTGCTGCCGGAGCTGCCGCACCGCCTGTTCTATGCGCGCATGGCGGACATGGCCGGCTGCGGCGACCCCGGGGCGGCGGTCATGGCGCTCCGCCTGCTGCTGGCGGGCTAGGCCAGGTCTTCCCGGTAGTAGATGTCGCGGCCGATGTCGATGCAGAGGTGCTGCGCCGGCACGGGATGCATCGCGCGCAGGAAGGAGTGCACGTAGGGGAAGAAGTGGAAGTGCGGGTTGAAGGTGTAGAGATACTCGCGCTCGCGCGGCACCACGATGATCAGCCGCCGGCGCGCGATGCGACGCAACTCGGCGATGGCGCGACGATGGTCCAGGATGTGCTCGATCGTGTGCGTGCAGAGGACCGTGTCGAAGCTGCGGTCCGGGAACGGCAGGGCCTCGATCGCGGCGGAGAGGTAGGCCGTGTCCGCGATCTCGAGCGTGTCCTGCACGACGAAGTCGATCCCGGTTAGCCTGCTCAGCTCCGGGCGGCCTTGGCGCAGCCGGCGCAGCAGCTCGCCGGTGCCGCAGCCGACGTCGCAGACCGTCGGCCCCAGCGTCTCCGCCACGATGCGTTCGATGCAGGCTTCCGAATTGTCGCTGCCTTCGTGCACGCGCTGGTGATCGCGGTAGAGCGCGGCGTATTCCTCCTTGGACAGGAAAGGTGCGCGGGCGCGGAAGTCGGCCAGCCGCTCGATGTGCCTGCCCCAGGCGAGCCGCATGATGAAGTGGAAAAGCCGCGAGTCGCGCAGCGCCGCCGGGATCAGGTCCTCGATGACGAAGCGGATCCTGTTGGTCTGCTCGCGGCGCATCAGCGTTCGGCCAACCGGAACAGGCGCAGCGGGCTCTCGGCCGGCGTGACGATCGGCTCCAGGAAGGCGAAGCGCCGGCCGGCCTGCAGGGAGAAGAAGAACTGCGCGCCGTGGTCGCTGTTCATGGCGACGTACTCCGGATCCTCGGTGCAGTAGACGACGTAGCTGACCTTCTCGGCGCGCAGCAGCAACTCCGCCGTGGCGGGCGGCGCCATGGCGATTTCGAGCTGGGCCAATAGGCCGGCTTGGTTGCGATGGAAGGGCGCTGCCAGGACACGGTGCGGCGTGAAGCGCAGGATGTGCGGGCCGAGGTTCGAGCCGGCCGAGACCAGCCCCGGCGGCAGGGCGGCGAGCGGCGCGAAGGTCTCGGCCGAAAGGCAGTGCACCAAGCCCCGAGGCCCCTCAGTCGCCGCTTGGCTCTGCCCGGTCAGCGGATGCAGCACGATCGTCCAGATCATCGGCAGCGACAGCAGCAGGAGCGCGAGCGCGGCGAGACCCGAGCTCGGCGAGCGCGTCTCGCGCCAGCGGCGCCAGGCGAGCGTCACCAGGCGCGCCAGCGGCACGAGGCTCGCCAGCTCGAGCGCGAAGCGGCCACGGACCTGATAGGCGGCCAGCGCAAAGCAAACGGCAATCAGCGCAGCGATCGTCAACCAGAGGCCGCGATCGGCCGCCGGGCCGCGCCAGGCAAAGGCGAGGGCGGCCGCCAGGCCGATCAACGGCACGACGTAGCCGGGAAGATGCGCCGCGAGGTTGTCCCGCAACGCCTCGTCGATGGAGCGGGCCTCGTTCACCCGTGCGATCCAGTGCTCCATCAGGCGCGGGTCGATGGCGGCGAAGGGATCGCGCAGGCAGGCGGCAGAGACGGTGGCGGCGGTCAGCGCGACCAGCGCACCTACGGCCACCAGCCCGAGGAAACGCGGGGTTCGGGACTTCCCGCCGAGCCCGGCCGCCGACAGCCAAAGCCCGCCGGCCCCCGCCAGGAACGGCAGCGCCAGCGGCAGGGTGAAGGCATCGCAATGAAGAAGCCCGTAAGCCGCGTCTGGAGCGGTCGCGAGGAAGAGCGCTACCAGCGAGAGGGCGAGACTGCCGGCGAAGTGCAGCGTCGCGGCGCGGGTCGCGTTGCCGCCGACCAGCCAGAGGCAGGCCATGGCCAGCGCGAGGACGGCGACCTGGCTCAGCATCTCGATGCCGGTGGCAAGGCTCGCGGCGATGCCGAAGCCGGCGAGGACCGCGAGGCGCGGCCGCTCGCGCGACAGCACCACGCCGGCGAGGGTCATCGCGAGGAGGACGAGCTGGACGTTGTGATGGTCGAGCGCGCCCGGCACGAACTTGAACGACGTGAAGGCCAGCGCCGCCGCCAGGATCGAGCCGACGATGTCGCCGCCGCGGCCGCCCAGAGCGCGCGCCGTCGCGGCCACGAAGAGCACCAGCGGCAGCACCAGAAGGAGCGGCCACAGCGTCGCGCTGACGGCCTCGGCCGCTGCGCCGCCGATGAGCGGTGTCAGGGCCAGGATCAGGCCGGCGATCGGCGCGTCGACCAGACGCGACCAATGCATCGGCGTGCCCTCGCCCGGGCCCAGGCGGTGCTGGGTCAGGTCGAACCAGTTCTGCCCTTGC
>DATEDK010000189.1:0-3702 GCA_035281685.1 Kiloniellales bacterium
GTGCGCGCGATGCTGCGCTGCGAGCGGCCCTGGCGCGCCAGCCGCCCCGCCCGGCCCTCGGCGAAGAGCGCGTCGTTCAGGAGCCCGAGGCGCAGCAGCTTGGCGACGACCGCCGCGACGTCCTCCGGCGCGGCCGCCGCACGCCCCTCGCGGCTCGCCTTCGCCAGGCGTCGGCGCAGCACGCGGGCAAGCCCCTCGGCCGAGTTGGCATAGCGCTGCAGGTAGGCCAGCGCTGCCTGTTCCAGCCTTTCCGGGGTCAGCGGCGCCTGCGCGGAAGCTTTGCGGCGAGCCATGCGCCATGATGACAGGCAGAGGCCCGTTTCTCGCAAGCGTGGCCGCATCCGCGCGCCTTGTTTCGCCCGAAGGCCGCCACTATTCCTCTGCCATGGTCAGCCGGATCGAGGTTCAGGCAGGACGCACGCAGGAGGGCGCCGCCCCGGCGCGACCCTGGCGGCTGGCATCGCGCTCCTTCGGGCGCCTCAACGGCCGCGGCCTCTGGACGCTCTACCTCAAGGAGGTGAAGCGCTTCGTCAACGTGGCGACGCAGACCCTGCTGGCGCCGGTGATGACGACGCTCCTGTTCCTCGCCGTCTTCACCCTCGCGCTCGGTCGTGGCAACACGCTGGTCGACGGCGTCTCCTACGGCCTTTTCCTGGTGCCGGGCCTGACCGTGATGGCGATGATGCAGAATGCCTTCGCCAACACCTCCTCCTCCATCGTCATCGCCAAGGTGCAGGGCAACATCGTCGACGTGCTGATGCCGCCGCTCTCCGGCTTCGAGCTGGCGCTGGGCTTTGCTGCCGGCGGCGTGACGCGGGGACTGCTGGTCGGGCTCGCGGTCTGGACCGCGCTCTCGCTCTTCACCAGCTTCGCGGTGCACGACCTGCCGGCGATGCTGTTCTTCGCGACGAACGCCTGCCTGATGCTGTCGCTGCTCGGCCTGATCGGCGGCATCTGGTCGGAGAAGTTCGACCACATCGCCGCAGTCACCAACTTCGTGGTGACGCCGCTCTCCTTCCTCTCCGGCACCTTCTACACGGTCGACCGCCTGCCGGACGGCTGGCAGTTCCTCGCCCACCTCAATCCCTTCTTCTACATGATCGACGGCGTGCGCTACGGCGCGCTCGGCCACGCCGACTCGCCGCTCTGGGTCGGCGCGCTCGTGCTGCTGGCAATCAACGCGGCGCTCTTCCTGCTCGCCTGGCGCATCCTGCATACCGGCTGGCGCCTCAAGGCCTGAACGCCGAATGCGCGTCGACCGGATCAACCGCTGGAACCCGCGCGGTCTCTGGACCCTGTTCCAGCGCGCCGTCGTGCGTCACGTACTGCGCTGGATCGACTCCCTGGCCGGTCCCTCGACCACGATGCTGCTCTACCTCGCCGTGCTGGTGCTCGCGCGCGGCAGCGACAGCCATGAGGTCTGGCCCGGCGTGGACCTGGTCAGCTTCGTCGCCGCCGGCCTGGTGATCCACGCTGCCTGCATCTCGGCCTTCGAGTCCACGGCCGGCTACATGCTGTGGGAGCGGATGGAGGGGATCATCCAGGACACCTTGGCCGCGCCCTTCTCCGCCTTCGAGCTGCTGATCGGCTGGGTTCTGGGCGCAGCCGCCTGCGGCCTGATGACGGGCATGGTGGTGGCAACGGTGTTCCTGCCCTTCGTCGACTGGCCGGCCTTCGACCTGCTGCGGCTTCTGGGCTTCGCCGTGCTCGGGACTCTGCTCTTCGCCCTGATCGGCGTGATCGTCGGCCTGTGGGCGCGCAAGTGGGATCACTACGCCGCCGCTGAGTCCTTCGTGCTGATGCCGCTCGGGCTCCTCTCGGGCACCTTCTTCCTGCGCGAGGAGGTGCCGGAAGCCGGCGCCTGGATCCTGAGCGGCAATCCGGTTTTCTACATCGTCGACGGGTTCCGCTCCGGGCTGCTCGGACACAGCGACGGCAACAGCGTCGTCGGGTCGCTACTGCTTGTTGCACTGGTCTATGGCCTGGCAATTTTGGCTTGGCGGCTGGTGTTCCGCGGGTGGAGGCTGAAGCCCTGAGGTACCGGGGCTGGCGGAGAGCGAACGATGGTGGGTCTCATCTGGCGTGCCGGCCTCCTGCTGCTGCTGCTCGTGCCGCAGGCCTGGGCAGACACCCTGCCGCGTGCGCGCATCTTCCTGTTGGAGCGCGAGGGCACGGCGTCCTCCTGGCTTTTCGGCACGATGCACTCGAGCGACCCCGAAGTCCTCGTCCTGCCGCCCGAGGTGAGGGTCGCGCTCGGCCGCAGCCGCGTCGTGGTCGGCGAGCTCAACCTGCAGGACGAGAACATCGGCGAGATCATGCTGGCGACGTTGCTGCCGGCCGGCCAGACGCTGGAGGATCTGCTCCCGCCGGCGCTCTACGAACGCACGATGGCGGCTTTGGGCGTGGCGGGCATGCCCTCCTACCTGGCCGAGCGCTTCCAGCCGTGGATGGCGGCCGTGGTGCTGAGCTTCGACGAGGCCGAGCTCGAGCGTCAGCGCAAGGGCGCGGAGGCGCTGGACGACAGGCTGCAGCGCCTTGCCCGCGAGCGCGGCAAGGCGGTCATCGGGCTGGAGAGCGCGGCCGAGCAGCTGGCGATATTCCAGAACCTGCCGCTGGAGTGGCAGATCGACTATCTGGAGATGGCGTTGTCCACCCCGGCGCTGGTCGGCGGTACGGACGGATGGGTGAAGCGCCTTTATCTGCAGGGCGACCACCGCAATATGTGGGGCGCCTACTACCTGGTCACGCGCTTCGCGCAGACGCCGTTCGTCGACCACTTCACCCAGAAGGCGATCATCGACCGCAACCTCCTGATGGCCGAGCGGCTCGCGCCGATCCTGGCCGAGGGCGGCGCCTTCGTGGCGGTGGGCGCCCTGCACCTGCCGGGCCCGCAAGGGCTTTTCGCGCTGCTGCAGCAGCAAGGCTGGCGCATCACCCCGCTGCCGTAGTGAAGAATGCCTTGAGCCTCCGACGGCCCTGCCCGGACCCGCGCACAGGGCAGGCAGCGTTGACTTGGCCGCCGCCTTGCCGTTTTAGTCCACTCAGCACCGTCGCCGACGAGCATTGCCCCGAGCAGCAGCGAGGAATCCTTGCCCATGGCCAGCAGCCATCTGATGCCGACCTACAAGCGCTCCGAGCTCGCCTTCGAGCGCGGCGAGGGCCCCTATCTCTTCACCGCGGACGGCAGGCGCTACCTCGACTTCGCCGCCGGCATCGCGGTCAACTCGCTGGGCCACTGCCACCCGCACGTGGTGGCGGCGCTGGAGCGCCAGGGGCGCAAGCTCTGGCACACCTCGAACCTCTACCGCATCCCCGAGGGCGAGCGGCTGGCCGAGCGGCTTTGCCAGCACTCCTTCGCCGACAAGGTGTTCTTCACCAACTCCGGCGTCGAGGCGATCGAGTGCGGCATCAAGCTGGTGCGCAAGTACCACGACGACACCGGCAACCCCGGCCGCTGGCGCATCATCGGCTGCCACGGCGCCTTCCACGGCCGCACGCTCTCGGCGCTGGCCGCCGCCGGCAACCCGAAGTACCTGGAGGGCTTCGCCCCCGAGGTGCCGGGTTTCGACCACGTCGCCTTCGGCAACATGAACGAGCTGCGCGCGGCGATCACCGACGAGACCGCCGCCGTCCTGGTCGAGCCGATCCAGGGCGAGGGCGGCATCCGCACGCCCGACCTGGAGTACCTGCAGCAGCTGCGCA
>DATEDK010000190.1:0-2228 GCA_035281685.1 Kiloniellales bacterium
CACCGTAAAGCGCCTCGACATAGCCCTCGGCGGCGAGCGCGGGCGAGGCGAGCAGAATCGCAAGGAGAAAGGCGAAGCGGCGCATGCGGATTCACCCCGGACACAGAAGCACAGCATAGCCTGAGCGACGGCATAGCGGAATCGGCGCTCAGCGCTGGAACGTCAGCGTGTCCCAATCGCCATGAGTGCGCGTCTCGACAAGCCGCAGTCCCTCCGCCTCGTAGGCGCGAAGCACTTCGCGCGATTGCTTCGACAGCAGACCGGAAAGGATCGCCAGACCGCCAGGGGCCAGATGCTCCACGAGTTCCGGCGCCAGCTGCACCAGCGGCTCGGCGAGGATGTTGGCGAGAATGAGATCGAAGCTGCCGCGCACGGCGGCGAAGCCGTCGCTCTCGCCGAAGGAGATGTGCAGCGCGAGCCCGTTGAGCTCCGCGTTCTCGCGTGCGACCGCGATCGAGGGCCGGTCGATGTCGACCGCCCGGATCGACGCCGCGGGCCAGAGCACGGCCGCCGCCATCGCCAGCAGGCCGGAACCGGTGCCGAGATCGAGCACGCGCTCGACACTGCGCCGTCGAGCAAGTTCGTCCATCGCGATGAGACAGCCCTGCGTCGTCTCGTGCCGTCCCGTGCCGAAGGCGATCGAGGCCTCGACCTGCAGCGGCACCAGTCCCGGGGGAGGTGCATCCGTCACATGACTGCCGTGGATCCAGAAGCGCCCGGCGGTCTGCGGCGGCAGCTGGCGCTGACTCTCCGCCACCCAGTCGCGGTCGGCCAGCGGCTCGAGCTTCAGCGCGGGCAGCGCGAAGCCGAAGGTCTCGGCCAGCGGCGCCAGGGCGGCGGACAGGCGGTCGGCGGTGATGCCCGGCGGGAGGGTGAGCTCCAGCGGCACGGGCTCGGGACTATCCTTGGTGTCGGCCCAGAGCGCGCCGCCGAGGTCCAGAATGGCCTCTTCTGCGGCCGCGAGCGCGGCGCGGGGAATGGCGAGGCGGAGCAGGTGCAGGGTCATCGTTCGGCTTGCGGCAATGAGCCTCCGAGCCGGCGGCTGTCAAGAGTTGGCCTGGCGCCGCGGCCCTTCTAAACTCGCCGTCCTTCGACGCCATCCCGTTCAGCTGATTGCATCTTTCTGGGGGAGAGTCACATGCTTCGGCACCACCTCCTGCTATCTACTGCGGTGCTCGCCGCCCTCTTTGCGCTTGCCGGCTGCAAGTCCGTCGGCGAGCAGCTCGGTTCGACGGTGGGCTCCACGCTCGGCACCACGATCGGCGGCGGCTTGGCTGCGCAGACCGGCACGATTGTCGGCAGCGTGGTCGGCGGCGAGATCGCCGAGCTGCTCGATCCCGAAAGCCAGCGCCGCGCCACCGAGGCGACCAGCGAAGCCATCACCACCGGCCAGCCGCAGGCCTGGAGCAATCCCCAGGCGGGCACCAGCGGCGAGGTGCAGGTCGTCGCGGAAGCCCAGGAGCAGAAGACCGTCGAGGTGGAGGTGCTGCAGGAGAAGGTCGAGGATCTGCCGCCGATCGACGTGATCGGCCGCGACTACGTCACCACCGAGGAGGCCAACGTGCGCGGGGGTCCCGGCACCAAGTACAAGGTCGTGACGAGCCTGCCGCCGGGCCAGACGGTGAACGTCGTCGGCAAGGTGCAGGGCAAGGACTGGTACATGGTGAGCCAGGCCGACGTCATCATCGGCTTCGTCTCGACCACGCTGCTGACGCCGGCGGCCCCGGCCCCGACCACGCCGCCGGCGATGAAGCCCGAGGGCACGGTGGTCAAGCAGGCGGTCGTCGCGGAGGTCACCTGCCGCACGGCCGAGCACCGCGTGCGCCTGGCGAACGGCGAGATGAAGAGCGAGACCATCGATGCCTGCCAGACCCCGGACGGCTGGGAGAGCTCGACACGCGCCTCGGGCGGCGACGGCAAGAGCGGTACCGCGCGGCCGACGTAGGGGTGTCGACAGTAGAGCTGCTTCGTCCAGACCCCCTCCCCAACCCTCCCCCAGCTTCGCTGGGAGAGGGAGTAGCTACCCCGCCTTCTCCGCCGGCACGACGAAGGCGGCGACGACCTTCTTCTCGCCGGCCTTGTCGAAGGCGATGGTGAGGCGGTCGCCTTCGACCGCGGTGACGCTGCCGTAGCCGAATTTCTGGTGGAAGACGCGGGCGCCCACGGCGTGGCCGCCGATGTCGGTCACCCGCACCGGCGTCAGGTCGAGGAAGCGGCCGCCCTGCAGG
>DATEDK010000191.1:0-2771 GCA_035281685.1 Kiloniellales bacterium
GGCCAGCAACTACGGGGGCTTCTTCGACGCCTCGCGGCGCGCCGACGCGATCTACGACGCGGCGCACGCCGCGGCGGCCGACCTGTTGGGCGCAAGTTCCGGGCGCGAGATTGTCCTCGGCCAGTCGATGACCACGCTGACCTTCCAGATCTCGCGCTCGCTCGGCCGCGGCTGGCGCCCGGGCGACGAGGTCATCGTCACCCGCATGGATCACGAGGCGAACGTCTCGCCGTGGCTGAGGCTGGCGGAAGAGCGGCAGCTCATCGTGCGCTGGCTGCCGTTCAACCGGGAGACCTGGCGCATCGAGCCGGAGGACCTGCAGCCGCTGCTGAACGAGCGCACGCGCCTCCTGGCCTTGAACCACGCCAGCAACATGACCGGCTCGATCAACGACGTTGCGGCGCTCTCTGCGCTCGCCAAGCAGGCCGGTGCCCTGGTCTATGTCGATGCGGTGCAGTTCGCCCCGCATGGCCTGATCGACGTCGCCGGCCTCGGCTGCGACTTCCTGGTCTGCTCGGCCTACAAGTTCTTCGGCCCGCACCTGGCCGTGCTCTGGGGGCGCGAGGCAATTCTCGCCGACCTCTATCCCTATGCGGTGCGCTGCGCTTCTCCGGAGCTGCCCCACCGCCATGAGCTCGGCACGCCGCAGACCGAGCTGCTGGCCGGCCTCACCGCCGCGGTCGACTACCTCGCCTGGCTGGGCGAGGCGACCGGCGGCGCCGGCACGCGGCGACAACGCCTGGCCGGCGCCTATGCCGCCGCCACGGCTCACGAGATGCGCCTGGCGCAGGACCTGATCGACGAGCTGCGCAGCATCCCGCAGGTGACGGTCCGCGGCATCGCCAATCCCAACCGGCTGCACGAGCGCGTGCCGACCGTGTCGATCACCCATCCTGGGCACAGCAACCGCGAACTGGCGCAGAGCCTGGGGCAGCAGGGCTTCAACCTCTGGTACGGCCACAACTACGCGATGGAGGCCGCGCGCCACCTGGGTCTGGACGAGAAGGAAGGCGTCCTGCGCATCGGGCTGGCGCACTACAACACCACCGACGAGGTCGATCGCGTGCTGGCGGCGCTGAACACCTCGATGCGCTAGCCGCCGTTGCCCGAGGCTGCGCCGGCCATCCGGTCGTCGAGGGCAACGATCCCCCTAGGCCGCGCTGGTGCTTCGAGCTGAAGCTCGACCTCGCGATGGGTCCTATACCCCGTTCTCCTGACCGGCTCCGCAGCGAAGAAAATCCGCTCGGACCAACGATCTTCCGGGCTCTTCGCCGTTACAGCAGCGGGGCGCGGCCCTGCCGGCCGCGCCGGCCGTGAGCCGTCAGGGCAGCCAAGGAGGATGTCGTGCTCGATCTGACCCGCGCCCGCGAGCGCATGGTGGAGACGCAGATTGCCGCGCGCGGCGTGCGCGACCGGCTGGTGCTGGAGGCGATGCGGCAAGTGCCGCGCGAGGTCTTCGTCGATGTGGGCTTCGAGGAGTTCGCCTACGAGGACAGCCCGCTGCCGATCGCCGAGCGGCAGACCATCTCGCAGCCCTACATCGTCGCGCTGATGATCGAGGCCGCCGAGATCAAGCCCGGCGGCAAGGTGCTCGAAGTCGGCGCCGGCTCCGGCTATGCGGCCGCTGTGATGAGCCGCATCGCCCGTCGGGTCCATGCGATCGAGCGCCATCGCTCGCTCGCCGAGGCGGCCGGCGAGCGCTTCCGCCGCCTGGGATACGACAACATCGAGCTGCGCGTCGGCGACGGCACCAAGGGCTGGCCGGAAGCGGCGCCGTTCGATGCGATCCTGGTTGCCGCGGGCGGACCGGCGGTGCCGCGGGCCCTGCGGCGACAGCTCGCCGTCGGCGGCCATCTCGTCATCCCCGTCGGCGCGGCCGAGCACGAGCAGCGGCTGCTGAAGGTGACGCGCCGTGGCGAGACGGACTTTGCGGAGGAGGATCTCGGCATCGTCGCCTTCGTGCCGCTCATCGGCGAGCAGGGCTGGGCGGAAGAAGGCCGACGTCCGGCGCCGGATGCCTTGCCGGCCCCGGCGCTCGCGCGCGGCCAGGGACTGCCCGAGCTGATCGCCGAGGCGGCCGAACCCCTGCCCGGGCTCGACGACCGGTCCTTCGGCCGGCACTTCGAGCGCTTCGCCGACCGGCGCGTCGTGCTGCTGGGAGAGGCGAGCCACGGCACGGCGGAATTCTATCGCGCCCGCGCCGCGATCACGCGCCACCTGATCGAGCGGCATGGCTTCACCATTCTTGCGGTCGAGGCGGACTGGCCGGATGCGGAGGTGGTAGACCGCTACGTACGTCATCGGCCGGCCCGCGGACCGGCCGAGCCGCCGTTCCAGCGCTTCCCGACGTGGATGTGGCGCAACACCGACGTGGCGGCGCTGGTCGACTGGCTGCACGAGCACAACGGCCGGGTGACCGACCGCGCGCGACGGGCCGGGTTCTACGGCCTCGACATCTACAACTTGAGCGGCTCGATCGCTGCAGTCCTGGCCTATCTCGACCGCGTCGACCCCAAGGCGGCAGCGGTGGCACGCGAACGCTACGGCTGCCTTACGCCCTGGCAGCGGGAGCCGGCGACCTATGGCCGGGCCGTGCTGAGCTCGGGTTACCGCGACTGCGAGGACGTCGTGGTCGAGCAGTGCCGCGAGCTGCTGCAGCGGCGCCTCGACTATGAAAAGGAGGATCCCGAGAGCTTCCTCGACGCCACTCAGAACGCGCGGCTGGTCGCTTCGGCCGAGCGCTACTACCGCATCATGTACTACGGCGGAGC
>DATEDK010000192.1:0-3296 GCA_035281685.1 Kiloniellales bacterium
ATTCGCTCGGCGACTGGCTGCCGCAGTGGGACGCCGCGGCGCTGCGTGCCGCGACCGGCCGCTACCTGGAAAACGGCGCCATCAGCCTGAAGCAGCAGCGCAACGACGTCACGGCCGAGACCAAGTTCCGGCCCGACGCGCAGGACGGCCAATGAGCCCGCGCCGGCTGATCGTCGGGATCACCGGCGCGTCGGGCGCCATCTACGGCGTGCGCATCCTGCAGGCGCTGCAGGGCAGCGACGTCGAGACGCATCTGGTGATGTCGGAGTCGGCGCGCATGACGCTGGCGTCCGAGACCGACTTCAGCGTGGCCGACGTCGAGGCCCTCGCCACGCAGGTGCACAGCGTGCGCAACATCGGCGCCACCGTGTCCTCCGGCTCGTTCAAGACGCTCGGCATGGTGATCGCGCCCTGCTCGATCCGCACGCTGTCGGACATTGCCTGGGGCACCACCGGCAACCTGATGTCGCGCGCCGCCGACGTCGTGCTCAAGGAGCGCCGCCGCCTGGTGCTGATGCTGCGCGAGACGCCGCTCACCACCGGGCACATCCGCAACATGCTGGCGGTCTCCGAGATGGGTGGCATCGTCGCGCCGCCGGTGCCGGCCTTCTACGCGCGCCCGGCCACGATCGACGACCTGGTGCGGCAGTCGGTCGGCCGCGTGCTCGACCTCTTCGATCTCGAGGCGCCGGGCGTCGCGCGCTGGGGCGAGGACGCGGGGAAGCGGCCGCGGCGCGGCCCGCCGAAGGCAGTCTAAGCTGATCCTCGTCACCCCGGATGCACCGCAGCGCACAGCGGTGCGGTGCTGATCCGGGGCATGCTCTGAATGCAACAGACGTCCCGGATCTGCGCAGCAGCACTGCGTGCTGCAGCGCGTCCGGGATGACGGGATTCCGAAGCTCGAAAGTTTGCTAGGGCAGGATGAACCACACCGCCAGCAGGGGCGGCAGGTCCGGGAAGGCGCCGGTCATCAGCGCCGCCAGCTCGGCCACGCTGTCCTCGTCGAGCGGGGCCTGCTTCAGCTCCATGTAGAGCCGCAGGTTGGCGCCGGCGCGGCGCGGCTCGGGCTCGCCCGTCGCCAGCGGCAGGAGGTCGGTCAGGCGAAGCTGCTCCTGGCGCTCGCTCTCGATCTCCAGCTCGATGATGCGCGCGCGCAGGTCCTGCGCGTCGTCGCCCGGCTCGCCCTTCAGGCGCCGGCGCACGCGGCGCAGCGGCTGCACCACGTTCTCCTGCCAGCTCGCAACTCCCTGCTGCAGGCGTTTCAACTTGGCCGTCGTGAGCTGGTGGCCCTGGGCGCCGGCCCAGCAGCAGAACAGCAGCAGATTGACGTCGAGGCCATGGCGGTCCTGCAGCGCGATGCAGGCCGAGGCGACGCCCGGCGAGTCGTAGGTGGCGAGCGAGAAGGACCAGAGCGCGCGCGCCTCCTCGCGCGTCGCTTCCGACCCCTTCCCGCCGTTGCGCTTCATCGCGCTTCGTCCCCGAACACCATCCCGAGCGCGCGGGCCGTGGCGACCAGCGGTCCCGTGGGATCGACGGCCTTGGAGTTTGCCACGGCCTCGCTGAGCGGGACAGACACGACCCGGCGGCCGCTCCAGGCGACCATGCGGTCGAACTCTCCGGCAAGCGCGAGTTCGACCGCGTGCACGCCGAAGATCTGCGCCATCAGGCGGTCGCGTGCACCGGGCGGTCCGCCGCGCTGCAGGTGGCCGAGGATGGTGACGCGGCTCTCCCAGCCGGTGAGTGCGGCCAGGCGCCGGGCGATGCCGTGGCCGACGCCGCCGTAGCCGCTGCCGCCGCTGGCGCCGGTCACCAGCTCGCCGGTTTCGTCGCGCACCGCCTCGGAGACGACGACCAGAGCGAAGGTCTTGCCCTCGGCCTTCAGGCGCAAGAGGTGCGCGGCGACGCTCTCCAGGTCGTGCGGAATCTCGGGGATCAGCGCCACGTCGGCGCCGCCGGCGATCGCGGCGGCGAGCGCGATGTGGCCGGCGTCGCGGCCCATGACCTCGAGCACCATGATGCGGCCATGGCTGGCGGCGGTCGGCTGCAGGTGATCGAGCGCCATGGTGGCGACTTCGACGGCCGACGCGTACCCGATCGAAAGTTCGGTCTGGTCGACGTCGTTGTCGATGGTCTTCGGGATGGCGACCAGCGGGATGCCGCCCTGCCGGGCGAGCCGTTGCAGCAGTCTGAGGCTGCCGTCGCCGCCGATCGCGACCAGTGCATCCAGGCCGAGGCGTCGGAAGTTGTCGATCGCCTCGCCCGAGCGATCGGTGACGCCGCCCTTGCCGTTGGGAAAGGCGAAGGGATCGCCCCTGTTCGTCGTGCCGAGAATGGTGCCGCCGCGCCGCAGCAGCGTGCCGTCGAAGTCCGCCGGCGCCAGGAGCTCCGCCTCCGGCGGATGCGCGAGCAGTCCGCTGAGGCCGTTGCGGATGCCCCAGACCTCGACGTCGCGCTCTGCTGCCGCCAGTACGATGCCGCGCAAGGCCGCGTTCAGGCCGGCGCAGTCGCCGCCGCTGGTCAGCACGCCCAGCCTTCTGAGGTCCCGCTGCCGAAGATTCGCTGCCATTGCACTCTCCGTGGCGCTAGTCTTTCAAAGCCGGGGCCCGGCGACAACGAGGCCCGAGCGGCGCGCACCGGGATTTGCCCTGAAGCGGCAGGTGAGCGCCGACAAGACTTATGCAAGGCATGAGCAAGGGCGAGGACGAAGAGACGCAGGAGCAGCGGCGCGCACGGCTGGAACAGCTGCGCTCCGAGCATCGCGACCTCGATGACGTGATCCGCCGTCTCCTCGAGTCGCCACCCTACGATCAGCTGCAGGTGCAGCGCCTGAAGAAGCGAAAGCTGGTGCTGAAGGACCAGATCGCCAAGCTGGAGGCACTCCTGATCCCGGACATCATCGCCTAGCCGCCTGACGCACAACACATTCCCGGCGAGCTTCCTTGCACGGCGCCTTGCGCCTTCGGATAATGCCGCCTTGGCAAGGGGGGACGGGGTCCGGGTTGAGCGAAGCGTCACCGCTGGTGGGCGTGATCATGGGCAGTCAGTCCGATTGGGACACGCTGCGCCATGCCGCCGACACGCTGAAGGCCCTGGGTATTCCGCACGAGCGCCGCATCGTCTCGGCGCACCGCACGCCCAAGCGCATGGTCGCCTACGCCGAAAGCGCGCGCGGGCGCGGTCTCAAGGTGATCATCGCCGGCGCCGGCGGGGCGGCGCACCTGCCGGGCATGATCGCCTCGCTGACCACGCTGCCGGTCTTCGGCGTGCCGATCGAGTCGGCCGCGCTGAAGGGCGTC
>DATEDK010000193.1:0-14186 GCA_035281685.1 Kiloniellales bacterium
AGGTCTTCATGCCAGGTAACGGAAACATTGCGGAGCGCGCGCCGCTGCTGCTGGCGCAGTGTCTCGTTGACCTCGACCAGATGCACCTCGAGACCCTGCAGCAGTTCGGGCCGAAGCCGCAGGGCGCGCAGCACATCGGCAGCGAGCGTGCCGCGGCCGGGGCCGAGCTCGATCAGCTTGAAGGGTCGCGGCTCGCCCAGGCGATGCCACTGCTCGATGCACCAGATGCCGAGGAGCTCGCCGAAAACCTGGCTCACCTCCGGCGCGGTGATGAAGTCGCCGGCGCGGCCGAGGGCCTCGGCTCTGCGGTAGTAGCCCTCCTTGGGATCGAGCAGCGCCAGCGCCATGAACTGCGCGACGGTCAGCGGACCGCTCGCCGCGATCTGCCGGGCGATGCGCTCGCCGAGGCTGCTCACTTGCGTTTCGCGGCGGGCCGTTGCTTGGGCGGCGGCGCCGCCGGTGCCGGCGGCGGAACGGTCGCCGGCGTCTGCCGCGCGGCGCGCACCATGAACCAGATGCCGATCGCCACCATGGGCAGCGACAGCAGCTGGCCCATGGTCACCGGCCCCAGGATGAAGCCCAGGTGCGCATCGGGCTCGCGGAAGACCTCGCCGATGATGCGCGCGGTGCCGTAGCCCAGAAGGAAGAGGCCGGAGAGATAGCCGACCTGGCGCAACCGCCCGGCGCGCAGGAAGAGCCAGAGCAGCACGAAGAGGCAGATGCCCTCGAGGAAGGCCTGGTAGAGCTGCGAGGGATGGCGCGGGTCCGGCCCGCCGTTCGGGAAGACCATGCCCCAGGGCACGGTGGTGACGCGGCCGTAGAGCTCGCCGTTCACGAAGTTCGCCAGGCGCCCCAGGAAGAGGCCGATCGGCGTGGCGCAGCCGACGATGTCGGCCAGTTCGAAGAAGCGCAGCTTGTGGCGGTGCGCGGTCCAGCCGATCGCGAGCAGCACGCCGATCAGGCCGCCGTGGAACGACATGCCGCCTTCCCAGAGATAGAAGATCTCCTCCGGGTTCGCGAGATAATGGCCGGGCTTGTAGAAGAGGATGTAGCCGAGCCGCCCGCCCAGCACGACGCCGAGCGTCGCCCAGGCGACCAGATCGTCGATCACCGCGACCGTGGCACGGCTCTCCGGACGACGCGCGATCCAGCGGCAGTACCACCAGGCGAGCAGCAGGCCCGCCATGTAGGAGAGCGCGTACCAGCGCAGCGCGATCGGCCCGATGGAGATCGCGACGGGATCGAGCTGCGGAAAGGTCAGCGCGGCCTGCTGCAGCATCACAGGTAGGGGTCCTCCCGCAGCAGGTGGTCCGTCACGTAGGCCGCCACACCTTCGGCGACCGGCGCGAAAGGCCGTTCGTAGCCGGCCGCGCGCAGCCGGTCGAGCTTCGCCTCGGTGAAGTATTGGTACTTGGCGCGGATCGGCTCGGGCGTATCGATGAAGCGGACGTTCTCCGGGCGGCCGAGCGCCGCGGAAACCGCCCGCGCCACGGCGAGAAAGGACTCCGCGCGTCCCGTGCCGCAGTTGAAGAGGCCGGAGACCTGCGGGTTCTCCAGGAGCCAGAGCACCAGCGCCGTGCAGTCCTCGACATGCACGAAGTCGCGCTGCTGGCCGCCGTCGGGATAGTCGGGGCGATGCGAGCGGAAGAGCGTCGCCGGCTCGCCAGCGCTCATCTGCTGGAAGAGCTGCAGGGCGACCGAGCGCATCGCGCCCTTGTGGTACTCGTTCGGCCCGTAGACGTTGAAGAACTTGAGCCCAGCCCACTGCGGCGGGGCTACCTGGCTTCCGGCCATCTGGCGGGCCACCCAGCGGTCGAAGAGATGCTTCGACCAGCCGTAGGCATTGAGCGGCTTAAGGCGCGCCAGAGCGCGCGGGCTGCCGTCGTCGTCGAAGCCGGCGCTGCCGTCGCCATAGGTGGCGGCGGAGGAGGCATAGAGGAACGGCACACGCTGCTCGGCGCACCAGGCGAAGAGCCGCTGCGGCAAGGCGACGTTGGTGGCGGCGATCAGATCGGCATCGCGCTCGGTGGTCGACGAGATCGCCCCCATGTGCACCAGCGCCTTCAGTCCACGCCGGCCCTGCAGCCAGGGGCCCAGGTCATCGGGACGGATGATCTCGGCGATCTCGTGGCGTGCCAGGTTGCGCCACTTCTCGTCCTGGCCCAGCCAGTCACAGACCGCGACGCGCTCCCCGCGCGCCGCCAGCGCCGCCACGATGTTCGAGCCGATGAAGCCGGCGCCGCCCGTCACCAGGTACATGGGCGCGACTTATAGGAAGCGGCGTAAGCTCAGGCAATGCCGGCTCAGGCGCGGCGATCCTCGGTATTGCAGATGGTGCCTTTTGGCATTATTTATGCTATATGGCACGTCGCGAACTGGCTGAACGTTCCGCCACCCATCGCGGCCCGGATGCTCCCGACCTGGGCGATGCGGCGACGCGGCGCCGGTTGTCCGAGCCCGGCCTTGGCGCCTTCCGCAAGGTCGCCGAGGCGCTGCGGCTCACCATCGAAGAACAGTGCACGCTGCTGGGCGCCATTCCGCGCCGGACCTTTCATCGCTGGATCGCCGGCGGCGCGGGCGAGCTGGCGCGCGACCAGCTGGAACGCATCTCGCTGACGCTCGGTATCTTCAAGGCGTTGCAGATTCTCTTCCCTGTCGCCGAGCGGCGCGACGCGTGGCTGCGCGCTGCCAACGGCGATCAGCCCTTCGGCGGCCAAGCACCGCTCGCCTATCTGCTGGAGGGATCGCAGCAGCACCTCTGGGAGGCACGGCGCTACCTCGATGCCTGGCGCGGCGGCTGGCCCTGATGCGGCTGCCACGGCGCCGGCTGAAGCGCGAGCGCACCCATCGCCTGATCCCCTCCCGCTTCCCGCCGATCGGCATTTTCGACATCGGACTGACCGCGGCGGAGACCGCGGCCGCCTTCGAGCTCGAGGCAGCGACCAACGAGCGGCTGAACGACCTGCGCGGACGGCTGCATCTGATCGCGCCCCGTGATCTTGCCGCGGGTGATGGCGCCGGCTTCGTCATGGCCGCCTTCCTGCACGGCGCCGCGGGGCGGTTCAACGACGACACCCTTGGTGCCTGGTACGCCGCCTTCGATGTCGCGACTGCGATTGCCGAGGTGGCCTACCACCATCACCGACGCCTCACGCAGTCGGCGGCCGGCTTTCCCGCCATCGCCGAGATGCGTGAGCTCGTCAGCCGTGTCACCGCCGAGTTGCCCGATCTCCGGACCAGCAGCGCCGCCGAGCGCGCGCGTCTGCTCGACCCCGACCCCGCGACCTACGGCGAGGGCCAAGCCGTCGCGCGCGTCCTGCGCGAGGCAGGCGAAAGTGGCCTCCTCTATCCCGCCGTACGCCACGCCGGCGGCACCTGCCTCGTGCTCTGGCGTCCGCGCCTGTGCCTGCCGATGACGCAGGGCGCGCATTTTCGCCTGGCCTGGAACGCCGAGGGCGTCCTCGACGTCAACCGGCTGTCCAAGAGCACATAGGAGACGACGATGAGCGGCGACAGCCTGATTCTCTACGCCACGCTCGGCAGCAGCGACCTCGAGCGCTCCGGCGCCTTCTACGACGCCGTGCTGGGCACGCTCGGCTATCGCCGCTCGCCCGATTCGATCGACACCTGGATCGGCTGGGGTCCGAGCTACGACGGCGGGGTCAGCCTCTGGGTGACCGCGCCCTTCAACGGCAAGGCACCCACTGCCGGCAACGGCACGATGCTCGCCTTCCGCGCCAAGGACGAGGCGCAGGTGCAGGCCTTCCACAAGGCGGCACTGGCGAACGGCGGCAGCGACGAAGGCGCGCCCGGCACACGGCCCTACTACGAGCCCACCTTCTACGTCGCCTACGTGCGCGACCCGGACGGCAACAAGCTCGCCTGCGCCTTCCACCGCCATAAGCCAGCGCGCTAGGGAGAAGCCGATGAGTTCCGACAGGCTGATCTACGACGTCACCCTGGGCAGCAGCGACCTGCAGCGTTCGGCCACCTTCTACGACGCGGTGCTCGGCGCGCTCGGCTACAAGCGCTCTCCGGAGACCACGGAGACCTGGATCGGCTGGGGTCCCGGCCACGACGAGGGCGTCAGCCTCTGGGTGACCCGGCCCTACGACGGCAAGGCGCCGACCGCCGGCAACGGCACGATGGTTACCTTCCGCGCCAGGAACGAGGCCGAGGTGCAGGCCTTCCACAAGGCTGCCCTCACCAATGGCGGCAGCGACGAGGGCAAGCCCGGCACGCGCCCTCATTACAGTCCCACGTTCTACGTGGCCTATGTGCGCGACCCGGACCGCAACAAGCTCGCCTGCGTCTTCGACCGGCATGAGCCGGACGAGTAACTCACCCCTCCTGAGGTCCGTTGCAAAACTCGTCACCCCGGATGCACCGCAGCGCGAAGCGGTGCGGTGCTGATCCGGGGCGGCTCGGGAACCGACAATCGGCCCCGGATCTGCGCTGCAGCACTGCGTGCTGCAGCGCGTCCGGGGTGACGAGACCAGATTGTGCTCTAAGCGACGAGACTTCGTCGGGATAGCTCCTGCTCGCGCAGCACCTCCGCGATCTGCACGGCGTTCAACGCAGCGCCCTTGCGCAGGTTGTCGCCGGTCACGAAGAGGACGAGGCCGTGCTCCACCGTCGGATCGCGGCGGATGCGGCCGACGTAGACTGGGTCGCGTCCCGTGGCGGCCAGCGGATTGGGCACCTCGGCCAGCTCGACGCCGGGCGCGCCGCGCAGCAGCTCGGTCGCCTGCTCTACGGAAATCGGCCGCTCGAACTCCGCGTTGATCGACAGCGAGTGGCCGGTGAAGACCGGCACCCGCACGCAGGTGCCGGAAACCGGCAGCGTCGGGATCTCGAGGATCTTGCGGCTCTCGTCGCGGAGCTTGATCTCCTCCTCGGTGTAGCCGTCCTCGACGAGCTTGTAGTTCAGCGGCACGACGTTGAAGCCGATCGGCACGGCCCACTTGCGCCGCTCCCCCAGATCGAGGGCGCCGCCATCCTGCGTGAGCGCGGCCCCGTCCCTGCCGGCGGCCAGCAGCTGGCGCTCCAGCTCGTGCACGCCCTCCATGCCGGCGCCGGAGACGGCTTGGTAGGTGCTGGCCACCAGGCGCTTCAGCCCGGCCGCGTCGTGCAGCGGCTTCAGCACGGGCATGGCGGCCATGGTCGTGCAGTTGGGATTGGCGATGATGCCCTTGGGCAGGCGGCGCAGCGCATGGGGATTGACCTCCGCGACCACCAGGGGCACCTCGGGATCGCCGCGCCAGGCGGAGCTGTTGTCGATGACCACCGCGCCCGCGCGGGCCACCTTCTCCGCGAGCGCTCTGGACGTCGCGGCGCCGGCCGAGAAGAAGACAAGATCGAGTCCGGCGAAGTCCGCGGTCTCCGCGTCTTCGACGACGATCTCCGTGTCGCGATAGCTGACCCGCCTGCCCGCAGAGCGCTTCGAGGCGAAGAGCCGCAGCGACTTCAAGGGAAAGTCGCGCTCGGCCAGCAGCGTCAGCATCATGCCGCCCACAAGGCCGGTGGCGCCGACGATGCCTACGTTGAAAGGACCGTTATCGAGGGAAGGCATGGCACTGCGACTCCTGTCTGAGCGGAGGCGCGAGGCTGCGTGATCTTGCTGAACAAGTCGCCCCGCGCTTCGGCGGGGCTTTGTCCAGGTGCTTAGCGGCGAACCCTCAGCACGACCGGACCGCCCCGCGCGTGCGGGTCGGCTTCGACGTCGTGGTTTTCGCCGTCCTGGACATCCGCGCTCCAATAGAGCCTTCGCGAGCGTATGTAAACCCATCTTCGCGCAAGCCTGCCGGTTCGCTTGCCGGGCCGTTCGCGGCTCGCTAGAGAGGCGCCATGGCCGAACACGCTTCTTCGGACTTTCCCGCACAGCACCTGATCCCGCACGGCCAGGCGCTGGGCGTGGAGTTCGTGACCCGGAAGCCCGACGGGCGGGTCGTCTGCCGGCTGCCTTGGCGCGCCGACCTCATCGGCCACGCCGCCATCGGCTCGATCTTCAGCGGCGCGGTCTGGGCGCTGCTCGACCAGTCCATGGGCCTCGCCTGCATGGATGCCGTCGGCCCGACGCGGGCCGTCGCCACGATCGATCTGCGCGTCGACTATCTCAGGCCAAGCCGCCAGGGGGTGGCACTCATCGCCGAGGTCGAGTGCACGCGCACCACGCGCCAGGTGGCCTTCGCCCGCGGCGAAGTCCATCACGAGGCCGCGTCGGGCGAGCCGCCGCTGGCACTGGCGCAGGGCACCTTCATGATCTACGAGCGGCCGCCGGAGTGGCTGGGACGGCGCGAATGAGCACGCCCGCCGCCAGCCTTGCGGAGGACATCGCCGCGGCGCGCCGCGCCGAGGATCCACAGCGCCTGCTCCAGGCGCTCCCCTACGCCCGCTTCCTCGGCGCCGAGGCGCGCCTGGTCGAAGGCCAGCTGCGCCTGCTCCTGCCGCCGTCGCCGCACCTGGTCGGCAATCCGCTGCTGCCGGCGCTGCACGGCGGCGTGCTGGCGGCTCTCGCCGAGCTTGCCGCGATCGCCACGCTGCTCTGGCAGCAGGAGGCCTTCGCGCTGCCGAAGACCGTGACCTCGACCGTCGACTTCGCGCGCTCGGCCGGGCTGAAGCCGACCTATGCCGAGGGGCGCGTCGGCCGGCTCGGGCGGCGCATCGCCACGGTCGCGGTCAATCTCTGGCAGGACTCGGCGGCGCGCCCGGTCGCGAGCGCGCACACGCATTTCCTGCTAAGCTGAGGCACCTCACCGCGGAGCGGCCGCCCATGCAGAGCGAAAACCGGTTCGTCGACGACCTTGCCAAGCTGTTCTCCGGAGCGCTGGGGGCCGCCGCCGGCCTGCGCAGCGAGATGGAGCAGCGCCTGCGCCAGCCGCTGGAGCGCCTGGTCGCGCAGATGAGCCTGGTCGGGCGCGAGGAGTTCGAGGTGGTGCGGGCGCTGGCCGAGGCGGCCCGAAACGAGCAGGAGGCCCTGGTGGCGCGCGTCGCCGATTTGGAGGCCCGCCTCGCCCGGCTGGAGAGCAGCACGCAGTCCGAGTAGGGGCGCCGGGCCGCTTCTGCGGCTCGTCACTGTAATTTCATCTGCCTACCGAACTTTCATTGCTTGCCAAAACCGAAAGTCGTTTGGCACGCTAAATGCGGTGGGCGAGCTTCTGCCATGCTCAAGGGCTAGGGGTGGCACCTAAGGCTGGTCGAGCAGGAGGAAGGGGCTCCAGGCGTTGCCCACCGCCGGCAGGCAAGGCCGCGCGACAAGGAGGGCCCACTGCTGGCGCCGCGTTCCATGGGGGAGCAAGCCATGGTCGGCCTTGTGTCGGAATCCCGACAGCAGCTTTCCAATCCGATCGACCTTCTTGAGGAGCTTGTGCTCGCGAACGACTGGGCCTTCGACCGGGCCAGCGAATCGGAAATGGTCGTTGAGATCAAAGGCCGTTGGTGCGACTACCACCTCTGCTTCGTCTGGCACCAGGAGGTGGCGTTGATGTACGCCTCATGCCACCTCGACGTGAAGACCCCCACCACCCGGCGCAAAGTGGTCGCCGAACTGATTGCTGCCGCGAACGAGCGGCTCTGGCTTGGCCATTTCGATCTCGCCTCCGACGACGGCATGGTCTCCTTCCGCCATACGCTGCCGCTGCGCGGCACGGGCGGCATCATGCCCGAGCAGCTCGAGGACATCGTCGAGGCCGCGGTGATGGAAAGCGAGCGGGTCTACCCGGCCTTGCAGCTTGTGATCTGGGGCGGCAAAGCTGTCGAAGAGGCGATGCAGGCCGCCCTCATGGATACCGTCGGCGAAGCCTGAGCGCCGGCCGCCCTTCCGACCGGCAGGGCGGCTGACCACAGGAGGTTCGTCATGCAGATCGACGGGCCGCTGCTCATCGTGGGCTGCGGCAAGATGGGTGGTGCGCTGCTCGACGGCTGGTTGGATCGGGGCCTTCCGGCGAATCACGCGACCATCGTCGAGCCCGCCGCCGAGGCTGCGCTCCGCTTCGTGCGCGCCGGCGCCAAACGTCTGAGCGATGGCGCCGAGCTGCCGGCCGATTTCCGTCCGGGCGTCGTCCTGCTGGCGGTGAAACCGCAGTACATGGATGCGGCCCTCGCGCCGCTGAAGCGCCTCGCGCTGCCGGGCACGCTGTTCCTTTCGATCGCCGCCGGCCGCACGCTCGCGTCCTTCGCGCAGCGCCTGGGACCGGACCTGGAGATGGTGCGCGCGATGCCGAACACGCCGGCCGCCGTCGGCCGCGGCATGTCGGTGCTGGTGGCAAACGACAGGGCCAGCGCCGAGCAGCGCCGACTCGCCGAGAGCCTCATGGCGGCGGTCGGCGAAACGGCCTGGGTCGAGGAGGAGCGGTTGCTCGACGTGGTGACCGCCGTCTCCGGCGGCGGCCCGGCCTATGTCTTCCTGCTGGCCGAGGTGCTGGCCGAGGCCGGCCGCGCCAACGGACTGCCGGCGGAGCTGGCGGCCCGCCTGGCGCGGGTTACCGTCGCCGGCTCGGGCGAGCTGCTGCATCGGGCGCGCGAAACGCCTGCGGAGCTCCGGCGCAACGTCACCTCGCCCGCCGGCACGACGCTCGAAGCGCTCAAGGTGCTGATGGCCGAGGACGCGCTGCAGCCGCTGATGACGCGCGCGATCGCCGCCGCCACGCGCCGCTCGCGCGAGCTCGCCGGATGAAGTTGCCCGGATGAAACTCAAGGGCTCCGCGCAGCGCGTGCAGGCCGCGCTCGATGCCAGCGGCATCGCGCTGCAGGTGCGCGAGTTCCCGGCCTCCACCAAGACCAGCCAGGAGGCGGCCGCCGCGGTCGGCTGCGAGGTTGCACAGATCGCGAAGTCGATGATCTTCCGCGCGGTCGAGAGCGACCGGCCGGTGCTGGTGATGGCGAGCGGCGCCAACCGCGTCGACGAGAAGAAGCTCGCCGTCCTCCTTGGCGAGAAGGTGGAGCGCGCCACGGCGGAGTTCGTGCGCGAGAAGACCGGATTTGCCATCGGCGGCGTCCCGCCGGTGGGACATCTCGAGCCGCCAATCGTGCTGATCGACGAGGACCTGACTCGGCTCGATGCGCTCTGGGCCGCCGCCGGTACGCCGAACGCGGTCTTCCGCCTGACCCCGGCCGAGCTGCAGCAGCTGACCGGCGGCAAGGTCGCGGCGGTCAAGCAGGGTTAAGCTGCTCCGCGCGAAAGCGCGCCACCCAGTCGCGGTTGGTGTCGTCCGCCAGCTTGGCGACGCCGGGCTGGACGCCGTCTGCCGCCTGCCGTCCAACGCCCAGACGATCCAGCACGACCCGAAGCGTCTCTACCGGATCCGCAGCGAGCTCTTCGTAGGTGAGGCGCAGCGGGTCGATCCCTGAGGACGCGAACCACTGCCTCCAGTCGCGTTCGTAAGCCGTTACCTCCTCGAGGTGGACCCGGATCGCGGCGGCGTCGTAGACCGGCTCCTTGGGCGGCGAGAGGCGTTCCAGTTCGGTCCCGTCCGGTGCCCGGTGCCAGAGGCCGGTCTGCTCCGCCTTCACCAGCGACACTGCCTCTTCGACCTTGTCCTGGCGCGACAGGTGGATGAACAGCGTTCGCCCGAAGGCGGCCTGAAAACGCTCGACATCGTTCGCATAGCCCGGGTGCAGCAGAGCCAGCTTCTCGATGAAGAAGCCGAAGCTGTGCCGTTGCAGGCGCAGACCAAACATGCCTCCGCGCGTGCCTTCCACAATCGCGGCGCGGAACGCCAACTGCACGAGTTCGAGCTCGGAGAGCGCTGGCTGCGGGGTCACGCCCAGGTCGGCCAGCCAATGCTCAAGCGATTGCCGGTGAAAGTGCGAGTCGGGATTGCCCGAGACGCCGGTCGCCGCCAGCAGCTTGCAGAGCAGCGTGCTGCCGCTGCGCGGTGCGGTGCAGATCACATAGGAGTCGTAGGCGGTCACGGTGTCGTCGGTCCCCTGGGCGGAAGCTTGCTGCATCGTCCGTAGCACCGCAGCAGCGCGCTGTCATGCCTGCTCGCCGTCGAGGCGAGCCTAGGCTTTGCTCGCCACGTCAGCGGCGATCACCGCCAGGAAAGACTCGCCATAGCGCTTCAGCTTCGCTTGGCCGACGCCGTGCACCTCGGCCATCTCCGCCAGCGTCTTCGGCCGCCGCTCGGCCATGTCGATCAGCGTGCGGTCGGGGAAGATGACGTAGGCCGGCACCTGCTCGGCTCTGGCCAGGCCCAGGCGATGCGCCCGCAGGCTGGCGAGCAGCGCAACAGCCGCCGGATCGTCGCCGATCAGAGCCTTCGCCACCCGTTCGCGGCGCAGCCTGCGTGTCTCCTCGGGACGGAGCTCCACCTTGGCCTCGCCGCGCAACACCGGACGCGCCGCCTGCGTGACCCGCCAGCCGCCGTAGCCGCCGATCTCGCTCTCGATCAGCCCGCGTGCGAGCAACTGACGGAACACGCCGCGCCAGGAGCGGCGATCCAGCTCCTTGCCGACGCCGAAGGTCGGCAGGCGGTCGTGGCCGAGACCCCGGATGCGCTCCGTCGGCTCGCCCAGCAGCAGATCGATCAGATGCTCGCTGCCGAAACGCTGGCCGGTGCGCAGGATGGCGGAGAGCGCCTTCTGCGCCGGCACCGTGCCATCGACCAGCGCGACGCCACCGGCGCAGGCATCGCAATGCCCGCAGGGCTCGCTCTCCTCACCGAAGTAGCGGCGGATCGCCTGCCAGCGGCAGGCGGGCGATTCCATCAGGGCCAGCAAGGCCGCGAGACGCTGCCGTTCGACCCGCTTCACCTCTTCCGGTGCCTCGCCTTCGTCGATCTGCAGCCGGCGCAGGCGCATGTCGTCGAGGCCATAGAGCGCCAGCGTGTCGGCCGGCAAGCCGTCGCGGCCGGCGCGACCGACCTCCTGGTAATAGGCCTCGATCGACTTCGGCAGGTCCGCATGGGCGACGAAGCGGATGTCCGGCTTGTCGATGCCCATGCCGAAGGCAACCGTTGCCACCATCACCACGCCGTCCTCGCTCTGGAAACGCGCCTGTCGTTCGTTGCGCAGCTCCGCGGGAAGGCCGGCATGGTAGGCCAGCGCCTTGATCCCCTGCCCGGCAAAGTCGGCAGCTAATTCCTCGCTGCGCTTGCGGGTCGCGGTATAGACGATGCCGCTCTGTCCGCGGCGCGCAGCCAGGAAGCGCGCGAGCTGCCGGCGCGTCTGCTGCTTCGGCGCCATCGCCAGGTGCAGGTTCGGCCGATAGAAGCCCTGCACGAAGAGCCGCGGCGGCCGGTCGAAGAGCCGCTCCGCAATGTCCTCGCGAGTCGCCTTGTCAGCGGTCGCGGTGAAGGCGATCAGCTGCAGGTTGCCCAGCGCGCGGGCGAAGCCGCCGATGGCGCGGTACTCCGGCCGGAAGTCATGGCCCCACTGCGAGATGCAGTGCGCCTCGTCCACTGCCAGGCGCTGGATGGGGAACTGCGCCAGCCAATCGACGGTGTCGGGGCGCGCCAGCCGCTCGGGCGAGAGATAGAGCAGCTTCAGCCGGCCCTCCCGGAGCGACCGCTGGGTCGCCGAAACCTCCTCCCAGGCATGGCCCGAGGTCAGCGCGCCGGCCGCGATGCCCATGCGGGTCAGCGCTGCCACCTGGTCGCGCATCAAGGCAATCAGCGGCGAGACGACCAGGGTCACGCCCGGCGTCAGCAGAGCCGGAAGCTGGTAGCAGAGCGACTTGCCCGCCCCGGTGGGCATGACCGCCAGGAGCGGCTCGCCGGCCAGCACGGCTGCCACGATCTCCGCCTGCCCCGGCCGGAAGTCGGCAAAGCCGAAGTTGTTCTTCAATGCCTTAGCGGCAGCAGGGGGCAGATCGGCGGGCGCAGGGGGGCTCATTACAGGAACTCGATTGCCATTTCGCGCATTCAGTCGAGCAGCCGGACTTCGGCCGGAGCGCACCTGTGCCTAAGGGAGCGGTTGGCGTTCCTGCAAGTGCCGCCTGACCAACTGGGAAGGATAACCGCAATGAAGCTAAAGACCCTTCTGCCGCTGCTGGGCGGCGGCCTGTTCATCACCACAGCCGCGCTGGCGACCCAGACGCCGGTCAATCTCTGCGACCTGTACACGCGCGACCTGAAGCAGGACATGATGCTGGTGGGCGAGAGCCATCCGGGCTACGACGAGGCTGCCTGGGCGCTGATCGACTCCCGCACCGAGTGCATGATGGACAAGCAGGAAGAGGGCGTGGCCGTGCTGATCGCCGGCATCGAAGCGCTCGGCCTGCCGGTGCGCACCTACGACTGACGACAGGAGCGACGCCATGACGGCCCGGACACTTCTGCCGGCGGTGGCAGGCGTCCTGCTGCTGTCCTCGAGTGCGTTCGGCGGAACCCTGCCCACGGTCGATCTCTGCCGCGCGCTGGCCGAGGACCTGCGGCTCGATCTGCTGCTGATCTCGGACTACCATCCGCAGCGCACCCAGGCATCCGATGCCCTGGAGGAGGGCTCGGCACTGTGCGGCGTCGATTCCGCCGCCGGCGTCGAGGTGCTCACGGCCGGCATCCTCAGCCTGGGTCTTCCCGTCCGTACGCACGGCGACTGATCTATGCGAGCCCACCCCTCCGGCCACGGCTGGAGGGGCGGCTCGCTATTTCTCCTTCTTCAGCAGCCAGCGCGGCGCATAGCCCTCGGGCATCGCGATGGGGCCGCTGTACTCCAGCAGCGCCGTGGCGGCGCAGCCATAGCTGTAGACGCCCGACTGCGCGAACCCCGCATGGTGGTGCGAATACTCCTGGCCGTCGCCCAAGGTCACCGTGGTCACCAGCGCGCTGCCGGGCTCGTGCACACAGAAGGTCAGCACGCCATTGGAGGCCGACCATAGCCCCTTGTCCGCGCCGCCGATCTTCACCCACCAGGCGGCCGAGCCGATCGTGTCGCTGCCCGCCAGACCGCCGACGAAGACATTGTCGTAGGCCACGGTGAACCCGCCGCTGGGCTGCAGATCGAAGGTGATGGAGCCGGTCACCTCGCCCACGCCGGAGTAGCGCGCCGCGCGGTTGCGCAGGTCGAGCGCCAGCAGCTCCAGGTCCACGGTCCACCTGCCGATCAGGCAGGCCTCGTGGTCCTGCGTCGGCGTGCAGAGCGCGCAGGACTCGGTCTGGTTGGCGTCCAGCCGGAAGCCCTTGTCGCCAGACATGGTCGGCATGCGCGCGACCTTGTAGAGCAGCGGCTGCTCGCAGCCCTCCTGATCGATGAAGAGTGGCAGCTCGTCCCAGTCTGCGCTGTTGTTGGCTGGCCGCGCCCAGATCGTGCTGTAGGCGTTGAAGGTCGGCAGCGCGAAATCGCCGACGAAGCCGAGGAGCGCGCGCTGGATAGTGAAGGGCTGGGACGGAAAGTTGACGCTGCGGGTCTCGTCGAAGAGTACCGGAGGCCCGAGGTCGGGCTTGACGATTACCACCCCGCGCGGGTCGCGGATGGCGCCGTCGATGTAATCCTGCGCGAAGCGGTCCAGGCCACCTTCGCCGATCGCCGCCAGCACGTCGGTGCTCTCCATGAACTTGAGCAGCGCGGTGCGCTGCGCTGCCTCTCCCGATTCCGTGGGCATGGCCGCCATCAGGCGGAAGACCAGCGCCGGCTTCTTGCCCCAGAGCCAATAGAAGAAGGTCGAGGCCTCGTACTTCATCTGCGTCAGCGGCACGATCGCGGACTGTTGATCGAAGGCGGCCTGCCGCGCGAGGTCGTTGGCGGTCAGCGGGTAGAGCACGCTCGCCAGCATGTCGGCGGCACCCTCGACCCACCAGAGATTGCCCGGTGTCTTCGCCGCCACCGGCCAGTTCGACTCCTGCACACAGTGCACCAGCTCGTGCGCGACCACGCGATGGAAGAATGTCAGCGACTCGGGCCCTTCGTTCGCCAGCACGCGGGTGTTGATGCGGATCAGGCACTGCTCCGCCGCGACGGTGTGGACGCCGAGCGAGTCGCCGATCGGGCTTGCCGGATCGTTCGGATCGAAGAGCACCACGGTCAACGGCAGCATCTTCAGGGGATAGTGCTGACTCCAGGCGGCCGTGTTGGCCTTGATGGTCTCGATCATCATCGCCACCCAGGGCGCGAGATCGGCCTCGTTGCTGGCGGCGTCGACCACGATGCGGAAGGCCGCGTAGCCATCGGCGAGCGGCGCCAGCTCCTCCTCCAGCACCACGCAGGTGAAGGGCGCGGTCGGATCGATGACCTTCGCAGCGGTGTCGGTC
>DATEDK010000194.1:0-5796 GCA_035281685.1 Kiloniellales bacterium
TCAATCCACCGAGACGCCGGTCGCGCAGCGCGTACCAGAGCTTGCGTTCGGCATCGGTCTGATTCGCTCTGAGCTCTCGGGCGCGGCTGGTGGTCATGGATAGGGCCTAAACTAACGCCCTCACCCTACCCTCTCCCGCCAAAGCGGGAGAGGGGGGGACTAAACCGCCCACCGCGCGTACTAGCTCCAGCCATCTTCCAGCGGATAGCTCGACAGCACCCGCGCGCCCGTCTCGGTGATCAGCACGGGCTCCTCCAGCTTCACACCCTCGCGGCCGCCGACGGCGCCGACGTAGCTCTCGACGCAGACCACCATGCCGGGCTCCAGCAGGCCGTCGTAGGCGCCCCACGCCGCGTCCTCGGCGTACCAGATCAGCGGATATTCCACCGCGAGCCCGCAGCCGTGCGCGATGTCGGCGTAGCGGTTCGCCACGCAGTCGTCGGGCAGGCGGAAGGCCTTCTCGGTCAGCGCCAGGAAGGACTCGCCCGGCCGCAGCAGTGCCACGTTGTGCTCGATCTGCCGCCGCGCCAGGTCGTAGAGGCGCCGCTGCGCGTCGCTCGGCTTGCCCTCGCCCACCAGGAAGGAGCGCGAGAGGTCGGTGTACCAGCCGCCGGGGCCGATCAGGTCGGTGTCGAAGGAGACGAGCTCGCCCGCCTGCATCGGGCGATCGGAGCTCTCCTGGAACCAGGGATTGGTGCGGGGACCGGCGGTCAAGAGACGCGTCTCGGGATACTCGCCGCCGCGCTTGATCGAGCCCGCCAGCAGGATGGCGAAGGCCTCCTGTTCGGTCAGGCCGGGACGGAGCGCCGCCTTGAGCTCGCCGATCGCGGCCTCGGTGGTGCGCAACGAGGCGACGAAGGACTCGATCTCCGCCGGCGACTTGATCGCGCGCGTGCGTTCCATCAGGCCCTTGCCGTCGACAGCGCGCACGTTGAGCGCAGCGAGCGCCTCCGTCAGCGGCAGGTCGGCGCGGTCGATCGCAAGGCGTCCTCCGCCGTGCTGCGCCACGAAGTCCGCCAGCTCGGCCGCCAGGCGCCGCGCCATTTCCTCGCCGCGCGGGCCCACGGCCACGTAGTCCCAAGCGAGCGAGGGCCGGATCTCGTCGATGGTCTCCAGGCCCCGCGAGAGATGCGCCGAGCTCGGCAGCTCGTAGAGCACGAGCGGGCCGTCGGCGGCGATCAGGGCATAGCGGCAGAGGTTGTGCAGGGTCCAGACCTGCATGTTCCGGCTGCCGGTGGCGTAGCGCAGGTTGATCGGGTCGGTCAGCAGCAGCACCGGCAGGTCGGCCACCCGCATTTGCTGTCGCAGGCGCGCAAGACGGCCGGCGCGGATCGTCCGCTCGTCAGCCACCGGCCCCTACTCCGCGGCCGCCGAGGCCTCTTCCGGCGCTGATTCGCTCTCTGGCAGGCTCGGCAGCCCGCGCTCCTTGCGCGGCGTGCGGCCGAAGAAGTCGCGGTAGCACTTGGAGAAGTGCGACGCGGAGACGAAGCCGCAGGCGAGCGCCACGTCGATCACGCTCATGTTCGTCTGCAGCAGCAGGAGCCGCGCGCGGTTCAGCCGGAGTTCCAGGTAGTAGCGCGCGGGCGAACGGCTCAGGTACTTGCGGAAGAGCCGCTCGAGCTGACGGGTCGAGAGGCCGGCGAGCTTGGCGAGCGCGCTGCGCGCCAGCGGCTCCTCCAGGTTCTTCTCCATGATCTCGATGATCGACAGCAGCTTCGGATGGCGCACGCCCAGCCGCGCGGGCAGGCTCATGCGCTGCCGGTCGTGGCGGTCGCGGATGCGCTCGTGCATGAACTGGTCGGCCACCTTGGCCGCCAGCTCGTGGCCGTGCTGCAGCGAGATCACGTTCAGCATCATGTCGATGGCCGCGGTGCCGCCGGCGCAGGTGAAGCGATTGCGGTCGATCTCGAAGAGCTCGGGCGAGACCTCGAGCTCCGGGAAGGCCTCGGCGAAGCCGGCGAGGTTCTCCCAGTGGATCGTGCAGTGATAGCCGTCGAGCAGGCCGGCGCGGGCCAGGACGTGGCTGCCGGTGCAGAGCGCACCGATGTCGACGCCCTTGCGGTCCATCAGCCTGAGCCAGGACTGCAGCCGCTTGTCCTCGAAGTGCTGCACGTCGATGCCGGCGCAGAGCGCGACGGCATCGACCTCGCCCACCTGCTCCAGGGCGACGTCGGGGTGCATGGCGATGCCGTTGGAGGCGGTGACGGGCTGGCCGTCCACCGTCGCGAGCTTCCAGTGGTAGAGCGCCTTGCCGGCGGCACGGTTCGCCAGCCTGAGGCACTCCACCGCACCGGTGAAGGCGATCATCGAGAAGCGCGGCACCAGCACGAAGGCGAAGCGCTGCGGCAGGCGTCGAGGCTGTGCACCGAGCACGGGTGGAACCGAGACCTTTCCCTGGAGAGGCCGCCATCCCACGATACGGCCTCCAAAGCGGCCCCATCGGGGCGGCTGTCGCGGAAAGATAACTTCCTGGCGCAGGCTCGCAAGCCCCCCGCAGCCGGGGTTTCACTCTGCCGCAGCCCGTTCCTGCTAGGATCGGCCCCGCCCTGAGATCCTCCGCCGGAACGATGCCGCAGCGCTACTCGCTTTTCTCCCTGATCGGTAACGCCTTCTCCCACCACGAGAAATGGGAGCCGGCCTGGCGCCAGCCGGAGCCCAAGGCGGCCTACGACGTGGTCATCGTGGGCGGCGGCGGCCACGGCCTGGCCACGGCCTATTATCTGGCCAAGGAGCACGGCATCCGCGACGTGGCGGTGGTCGAGCGCGGCTGGATCGGCGGCGGCAACACCGGCCGGAACACCACGATCGTCCGCTCCAACTACCTCTGGGACCAGTCGGCGCTGCTCTACGAGCACGCGCTCAAGCTCTGGGAGAGCCTGTCCCAGGAGCTGAATTACAACGTCATGTTCAGCCCGCGCGGCGTGATGAACCTGGCGCACAACCAGCATGACCTGCGCGAGCTGTCGCGCCGCATCAACGCCAACCGGCTGAACGGCGTCGACAGCGAGTTCCTGACGCCCGAACAGGTGAAGGCCTTCTGCCCGCCGATCGACCTGCGCACCAAGGGCCGCTATCCGGTGCTGGGGGCCAGCCTGCAGCGCCGCGGCGGCGTCGCCCGGCACGACGCGGTCGCCTGGGGCTACGCGCGGGGCGCCGACCAGCTCGGCGTCGACATCATCCAGAACTGCCCGGTCGAGGGCTTCGACATCGAGGACGGCAAGGTGGTGGGCGTGCGCACCGCCAAGGGCACGATCCGCGCCAGGAGGGTGGGCCTGGTTCCGGCCGGCCATTCCTCCGTGCTGGCGGAGATGGCGGGCTTCCGCCTGCCGGTGATCTCGCTGCCGCTGCAGGCACTGGTCAGCGAGCCGGTGAAGCCCTGCTTCCCCTGCGTCGTCATGTCCAACGCCGTGCACGCCTACATCAGCCAGTCGGACAAGGGCGAGCTGGTGATCGGCGCCGGCGTCGACCATTACATCGGCTACGGCCAGCGCGGCTCGATCATGGTTGGCGAGGAGACGCTGGCCGCGATCTGCGAGCTCTTCCCGATGTTCCGGCGCATGCGCATGCTCCGCCAGTGGGGCGGCATCGTCGACACCTGCCCCGACGCCTCGCCGATCATATCGAAGACGCCGATCGAGAATCTTTTCATCAACTGCGGCTGGGGCACCGGCGGCTTCAAGGCCACGCCCGGCTCCGGCCACGTCTTCGCCCACACCATCGCGCGAGGCGAGCCGCATCCCCTGAACGAGGCCTTCCGCCTGGACCGCTTCGTCACCGGCTTCCTGATCGACGAGCACGGCGCCGCCGCCGTGGCACACTGATGACGACCTACCTACCAACACCCCTCACCCTCACCCTCTCCCCCTGCGGGGGCGAGGGGACGGCAGCGTCGCCGGCGGGCCAGGGGTCCCCTTGCCCCGCAGAGCGGGGAGAGGGACAGGGTGAGGGGCTTTCCGTTTCATGTTGCTGATTCCCTGCCCCTACTGCGGGCCGCGGGCGGAGCTCGAGTTCTCCTACGGCGGCGAGGCGCACATCGCGCGCCCAAAGGATCCGGCCGCCCTCTCCGACGCGGAGTGGGCGGGCTACGTCTATTGGCGCAAGAACACCAAGGGCGTCTTCGCCGAGCGCTGGATGCACGCGCAGGGCTGCCGGCGCTGGTTCAACGTGATCCGCGACACCGTCAGCTACCAGATCCTGGGCGCCTACGAAGTCGGCGCCACGCCGCCCGCGGTCGAGCGCAAGACCTATGTCTGAAACGACGACGCAGCGGGCACAGAGCCATCGCCTGGCCGCCGGCGGCCTGGTCGACCGCGCCCGGCCGCTCGCCTTCACCTTCGACGGCCAACGCTATCAGGGCTATGCCGGCGACACGCTCGCTTCCGCGCTGCTTGCGAATGGCGTGCACCTCGTTGGCCGCAGCTTCAAGTATCACCGCCCGCGCGGCATCGTGGGATCCGGCGTCGAAGAGCCGAACGCGCTGATGCAGGTCGGCACCGGGCCGCGCACCGAGCCCAACATCAAGGCGACCCAGTGCGAGCTCTACGACGGCCTGGTCGCGCAGTCGCAGAACCGCTGGCCGTCGCTTGCCTTCGATTTGCGCTCGGTCGCGAGCTGCGTCTCGAAGATCCTGCCCTCGGGCTTCTACTACAAGACCTTCATGTGGCCGCCCTCGCCCAGGGGCTGGCTGTTCTGGGAGAGGTTCATCCGCCGCGCCGCGGGCCTGGGCAAGGCGCCGACCGAGCGCGACCCGGACCGCTACGACAAGACCTTCGCGCACTGCGACGTGCTGGTGGTGGGCGGTGGCCCGGCCGGCCTCTCGGCCGCGCTGGCGGCCGGACGCAGCGGCGCGCGCGTCGTGCTCGTGGAGATGGACTTCGCGCTCGGCGGCTGGCTGCTGACGCAGCGCGACGCGCGCATCGACGGCCAGCCGGCGCTCGACTGGGTGGCGCAGACGCGCGCCGAGCTCGAGCGTTTGCCGGAGGTGCGCATCCTCACGCGCACGCTCTGCTATGCCTACTACGACCACAATTTCCTCGGCCTCTGGCAGAACCTCGGCGACCACCTGCCGCCCGAGCAGCAGAAGGGTCCGCGCCACCGACTGTGGAAGCTGCGTGCCACGCAGGTGGTGCTGGCGACCGGCGCCCTGGAGCGGCCGTTGGTGTTCCGCGACAACGACCGGCCGGGCGTCATGCTGGCCTCGGCGGCGCAGGCCTACGTCAACCGCTGGGGCGTGCTGCCTGGCAAACGTGTTGTCGTTCTCACCAACAACGACAGCGCCTATGGCGCGGCCCTCGACCTGCGCGTCGCCGGCGTCGAGATTGCCGCGGTCGTCGACCTGCGTGCCGATCCCGACGGCCGTCTGACCCAACTCGCCGAGGACGGCGGCATCAGGACCCTGCCGGGCCACGCGATCACCGCGGTCGAGGGCAGTCACAGGGCCTCAGGCGTACGCGTCGCCACGCTCGACGCCAGCGGTACGGCTGTTGCCGAGAGCGCGCAGACGCTGGCCTGCGACCTGGTGCTGAATGCCGGCGGCTTCACGCCGACCGTCCACCTCTTCAGCCAGGCCAAGGGCAAGCTCGGCTGGGACGAGGCCCGCCACTGGTTCCGCCCGGGCGAGGCGGGCCAGCCGGCGCAGCGCTCGGCCGGTGCTGCCAACGGCACCTGGGGCCTCGGCGCCACGCTGGCCGAAGGCCATGCCGCGGGCATCGCCGCGGCCACCGGCGCCGGCTTCACCGCCGAGGGTGGTGCTGCCGCCGCCAGCGCCGCGGACGAGGATTTCCTGCCGCTGCGCCC
>DATEDK010000195.1:0-4435 GCA_035281685.1 Kiloniellales bacterium
CCAGTACGCTGTCCACCCTAGCGCTCCAACGGCGCGCCGGCGTCGGGCCCCGCCACCAGGGCGCGCTGCTCGGCCTCGAGATGAACCGGCGACCCGCCGCCCAGCGTGCGCAGCAGGTCGTCCAAGAGCGCGACCGCCAAAACTCCCACGCCCAGGCACATGACGCTCTGCGGCAGCCAGAGCGGAATCGGCAGCAGGCCCGGCGAGAGGTCGCCATAGGTGAACGACTGCCAGGTGAGCCGGCCGAGGAAGAACGCCAGGTAGAGCGTCACCGCCAGAGCCAAGGCCAGCACCGCGATCTCGACCGGCCGGCGCGAGGCTCGGTCCAGCCGGCTCAGGATCAGGGTCACGCGGATGTGTGCCGCGTCGCGGAAGGCGCCGCCCAACGCGAGGAAGGATGCGGCGGCCAGCAGGTAGCCGGAGATCTCCGCGTAGGAGGGGATCAAGAGGCCCAGCGGCTGCGCGCCGCTCCATTGCAGGACGCGGTCCAGCAGGCTGAAGGCCACCTGCGTCAGGACGATCGCCAGGATCAGCACCAGGGAGAGCGCGGCCGCCCCCAGGCTGAGGCGATAGAGTCCGTCGAGCAGGCGGCGCATGGCAGCAGCGGTCCTGCCTTACGCGAGATCACATCTTGAAGGCTACGAGGATCGCCTGGCCGTCGGCGCCGGCTTGCGACGTCCACTCGGCCGTCATGGTCTCGCCGATCGCCTTCAGGCCCGACTGCAGCGCCTCGCTCGGCGTCACGACCTGCATGCCGTTGTCGCTCAGCGCCTTTTTCTGCGCGCCGTTCTCCTCCTGGCTCATCTTCCAGCCGCGCTCTTCGGCCTGCTTGGCGGCGGCCAGGATCGACTCGCGCTTGGCGGGCTCCAGCGCGTCAAAGACCTCCTTGTTGATGACCACGATGTTCTTCGGCAGCCAGGCCTGGGTGTCGTAGTAGTATTTGAGGAAATCCCACGCCTTGGAGTTGGCTCCGGTCGAGGACGAGGTGACCATCGCCTCGACACGGCCCGTGGCGAAGGCCTGCGCGATGTCGGAGGCCTCGATCTGCGTCGGTACGGCGCCGGCGAGCTGCGCCAGACGCTCGGTAGCCGCGTTGTAGGTGCGGAACTTCAGGCCGGCCAGATCCTCGACCTTGGTGATCTCCTTGTTGGTGTAGATCCCCTGCGGCGGCCAGGCGACGGCGAAGAGCACGACCAGGCCTTGCTCGGCCAGCAGTGCCTCGACCTTCGGCTTCGAGGCCTGCCAGAGCTTCCAGGAGGCGTCGTAGCCGGTCGCCAGGAACGGCACTGAATCGACGCCGAAGATCGCGTTCTCGTTGGAGAGAGTGGACAGCAGGAACTCGCCGAGCTGAACCTGGCCTGAGCGCACCGCGTTCTTGATCTCGCCGTGCTTCACCAGCGACTGATTCGGGTGCACGGTGATCTCGATGGTGTCGCTCATCGAGCCGCCGGTGGTGGCGCGGACCTGCCGGGCGAACTCCTCGATGTTGCGCGTGTGGAAGTTGTTCTCCGGATAGGGCGTCGGCATGTCCCAGCTCTCGGTCGCCGACGCCGCGCCTGCGAGAGCGGTGCCCAGCGCCGCAGCCAACAGTCCCGCCCTGAGTTGCCAGCGCATTGCGGTCTCCCTTGTTCAAAACCCCGGTTGGGTGTGTGATCGGCCGCCGGATCGGTGCGGCCACCAGCGATGGTAGGCGCCGGAGAAAGCGGGGGGCAAGCCTTGGACAGCGTCGGGTTCCTCGCCTGCGCGCCGCTTCGGACGCACCGCCGTGCTGGCTGAGCTCTTCACCTGGGAGCTCGGCTGGGCGGCGGGCGTGGTCACGCTCGCGGCCGTGGTGCGCGGCTTCTCAGGCTTCGGTTCGGCCCTGATCCTGACGCCGGCGCTGTCCATGATCTATGCGCCGGAAATCGCGGTGCCGCTGGTGATCGTCGTCGAGGCCGCGCTCTCGGTGCAGATGCTGCCGCTCGGCTGGAAAGCGGCCGAGCACCGGCAGGTCGCGTTCCTGTCGGTGATGGCGGTCATCGCCATCCCCTTCGGCACCTGGGCGCTGATCGCTGTCGATCCCACCATGCTGCGCTGGGTGATCTCGATCGGCATCCTCCTTTTCCTGCTGGCGCTGCTCGCCGGCTGGCGGCGCAAGGGCGAGGCCACCCGCTTCGGCATCGCCGTGACCGGCGTTCTGGCCGGTCTGATGAACGGCGCGGCGGGCATCCCCGGACCGCCGGTGCTGCTCTACTACCTGGGTGGCGGCACCACGGCGAAGCAGCTGCGCGCCAACGTGATCCTGTTCTTCTTCGTGCTGGACTGCGCGACGCTGCCCTGGATGGCGATCCAGGGGCTGATCACGGTCAGGATCCTGCTGATCGCCGCTCTGCTGCTGCCGACCGCGGTGCTCGGCGTCTTTGCCGGCGTGCGGCTCTTTCCGCTCGCCTCGGAGCGGCTCTTTCGCCTCATCGCCTTCGGCATCATCGGCGCCGTTGCGGTGGTCAGCCTGCCCATCGGATAAAGCGTGATGCTGAGCCGGGCCGCAAGCTACGAGGCGCTCCGCAGCGCGTTCCGCTGGCCGATCCCGGCGCGCTACAACATCGGCGTCGACGTCGCAGACCGCTGGGCCGCGGCCGATCCCGGACGTCCGGCGATCCTGCATCTGAAAGCCGACGGCAGCGTCGAGACCTATTCCTTCCGGCGCCTGGCCGAGCTCAGCAACCGCGCCGCCAACCTGCTTCAAGCGGAGGGCGTGCGGCGCGGCAACCGGGTCGCCGTGCTGCTGCCGCAGGTGCCGGAGACCGCGATCGCGCATCTCGCGGCCTACAAGCTCGGCGCCATCGCCGTGCCCCTCTTCACGCTCTTCGGCGAGGAGGCGCTGAGCTTCCGCCTGCAGAACTCCGGCGCCGCGGCGCTGGTGACCGACCGCGGCGGCGCCGCCAAGATCGCCTTGCTGCGGGACCGCCTGCCGGACCTGCAGTGCGTCCTTTCGATCGACGGCCCGGGCGAGGGCGCGCTCGACTTCCACGCCCTGCTGGAGCGCGCGAGCGACCGCTTCGACGCGGCCGATACCGGACCGGACGACCCGGCGGTCATCATCTTCACCTCCGGCACCACCGGCCCGCCCAAGGGCGCGCTGCACGGCCACCGCGTCCTGCTGGGCCACCTGCCGGGCGTCGAGCTGCCGCAGGACTTCTTCCCGCAGCCCGGCGACCGCTTCTGGACGCCGGCCGACTGGGCCTGGATCGGCGGGCTCTTCGACGTTCTGCTGCCCTCGCTGCACCATGGCGTGCCGGTGGTGGCGCACCGCATGGCGAAGTTCGATCCCGAGGCCGCCTTCCACGTCTTCGCCAAGATGGAGGTGCGCAACGCCTTCCTGCCGCCGACCGCGCTGAAGATGCTGCGGCAGGTCGAGCGTCCCGCCGCACGCCATGGCTACCGCCTGCGCTCGATCGGCTCCGGCGGCGAGACCCTGGGCGCCGAGCTCCTCGACTGGGGCCGCGCCACCTTCGGCCTGACGATCAACGAGTTCTACGGCCAGACCGAATGCAATCTCGTGGTCTCGAGCTGCGCCTCGCTCTTCGCTCCGAAGCCGGGCTCGATGGGACGAGCGGTACCGGGCCACGAGGTCGCGGTGATCGACGCCGAGGGCAACCGCTGCGCGTCCGGCCAACCGGGCTCGATCGCGGTGCGCCGGCCCGATCCGGTGATGTTCCTCGGCTACTGGCGGAACGGGGCGGCGACGGCGGCGAAGTTCCGCGGCGACTGGCTGGTGACCGGCGACGAGGGCGTGGCGGACGAGGAAGGCTACCTCTCCTTCATCGGCCGCGACGACGACGTCATCACTTCGGCCGGCTACCGCATCGGACCGGGCGAGATCGAGGATTGCCTGATCAAGCACCCGGCCGTGGCGATGGCGGCAGCGGTCGGCGTGCCCGACCCGCTGCGCACCGAGCGCGTCAAGGCCTTCCTCGTGCTGAAGCCCGGCGTGGCCGCCAACGATGCCCTGGCGCGCGAGATCCAGGAGTTCGTGAAGATCCGCCTGGCCGCGCACGAGTATCCACGCGAGGTCGCCTTCGTCGACGCCCTGCCGATGACCGCAACCGGCAAGATCATCCGCCGAGAATTGAGGGCCCGGGGCTGAAGCGGGATGGTCTCGCCCGATCATTCGTCATCGCCGGGGTCAACGCGGCGATCCAGCGCTTTGTCTCTCAGAAAGAAAATCGCTTCCCCACCGAAAGGGGCACGACCTTGCCATCGCCGAAGGCATTCGCCAGCGCGGTTGTGGCACGCCAACCCGTGCAGTGGCCGGCTGCTATGACGGATAGGTCGAACTCGCGCATTGCTTGGAGCGTATCCGGGATGATCCGTTCGTTGACGCCTGCAAGGTGAAGGCCACCCACGACTGCGTGGAGCGGCACGTCGCTGAGACACGTCCTGGCGTGCTTCAGCA
>DATEDK010000196.1:0-3374 GCA_035281685.1 Kiloniellales bacterium
GCATCTCGCGCGTGCGCCGCGTCATGACGCCGAAGGCGCGCTACGCGGACTGGGAAGTCACGCAGCTGATCGCGCAGGCGATGGGCTATCCGATGAACTACGCGCATCCGTCGCAGATCATGGACGAGATCGCCGCGCTGACGCCGACCTTCGCCGGCGTCAGCTACGCGCGCATCGACGAGCTCGGCTCGATCCAGTGGCCGTGCAACGACAAGGCGCCGGAAGGCACCCCGATCATGCACCAGAAGGGCTTCGTGCGCGGCAAGGGCCTCTTCGTGCTGACCGAGTACGTGCCGACCGAGGAGCGCACCGGGGCGCGCTTCCCGCTGATCCTCACCACCGGACGCATCCTCAGCCAGTACAACGTCGGCGCCCAGACGCGGCGCACCGAGAACGTGATCTGGCACGAGGAGGACATCCTCGACATCAGCGAGCACGACGCCGAGCAGCGCGGCATCCGCGACGGCGACCGCGTGGCGCTGATGAGCCGGGCGGGCGAGACGACGCTGACCGCGCGCATCAGCGACCGGGTGAAGCCGGGCGTGGTCTACACGACCTTCCACCATCCGGAGAGCGGCGCCAACGTGGTGACCACCGACTACTCCGACTGGGCGACCAACTGCCCCGAGTACAAGGTGACCGCGGTCGAGGTACGGCCGACCAACCGCTTCTCGCTCTGGCAGATCGAGGCCGAGAACCTGCGCGAGGCGGCCCGCCGCATCGACCTGCCGGCCGCGGAGTAAGGCAACGGTCCCGATGGCGAAGCCCGACCCGGCCCCGAGCGCTTCAATCGGGGCAGAGCCGCAGGCCGTGCCGGTGGTGCCGCGCCCGGCCGCCGAGGCGGGCTGGCGCAGCGTGCCGTTGCTGCGCATCGGCGACGATGCCGGAGCGGTCGAGCGGCGCGTGCCGGACGAGCGGCCGGTCGCCTTCGTCTACAACAAGACGCCGTACACGGTGATGATGGCCACACCCGCCGACCTCGAGGACTTCGCGCTGGGCTTCAGCCTGGCCGAGGGCATCCTGAAGCGGGCGAGCGAATTCGGCGGCGTCGCCATGCTGCAGGCGCCGGCCGGCCTTGAGCTCGACATCAGTATCCCCGAGCGCCGCGCGCGCCTGCTCGCCGCCCGACCGCGCAATCTGGCGGGCCGCAGCGGCTGCGGCCTCTGCGGCATCCAGAGCTTGAGCCAGGCGGTACGGCCGCTGCCCGTGCAGACGGCCGCGGGGCCCAAGGTCACCGCCGCGGCGATCCTGAAGGCGGTCGGGAGTCTGCCGGCCGCCCAGCCGCTGAATCGCCAGGTGCATGCCGTCCACGGTGCCGCCTGGTGCGGGCTCGACGGTTCCATCCGCCTGCTGCGCGAGGACGTCGGCCGGCACAACGCGCTGGACAAGCTGATCGGCGCCCGCGCCCGTGCGAACGACGAGACTCCCGGCTTCTGCATCATCACCAGCCGGCTCTCGGTCGAGATGGTGCAGAAGGCCGCCACCGTCGGCATCGCCATCCTGGTCGCACTTTCGGCGCCGACCACGCTCGCGCTGGAACAGGCCGAGGCAGCCGGCGTCACGCTGGTCGCCGGCGCGCGGCCCGACGCGCTGCAGGTCTTCACCCATCCGGAGCGCATCGACCTCGCATGATGGATCCCGCCGCGCTGACGCGCATGGCCAACCAGATCGCCCGCTCGTTCCAGGCCTTGGGCGAGGAACGGGCCGTGGCCTCCACCGCCAACCACATCAAGCTCTTCTGGAGCCCGCCGATGCGCGAGGGCCTGGAGCGGCTGCGCCTGCAGGAGCCGAGCCCGCTCTCGCCGATCGCGAAGAAGGCGGCGGCAGCGCTGTCGCCGGCAAAGGCGGCGTCGGGGACGTAGCGCGACCGCGCACCTGGGCTGATCAGCCAGATTATCGGATAGCCGGCCCTTCGCTAGGGAGCCATGCGGGGCCGGCGCTTGCCGGCCTCCGTCGCGCCCGGCAGGCTCGCGCCAGCCATGACCCTCTCCGTCCCGTCCCGTTCCGCCGGCAGGAATGCCGGCGCCGCCGCCGGACTGGGCGCCAATCCAGGCCTCGGCATCCTTCTGTCGCTGGCCAACGGGCTGCTGCTGGTCTTCAACGACACCGCCGCGAAGCTGGTCCTGGAGCACCTGCCCGTGGGGCAGTTCATGGTGCTGCGCGGCATCGCCGCCACCTTGCTGATCTTCGGCTGGATCTGCCTGCGCGGCCAGCTGCGCCTCCTGACCATCCACAACTGGCCGGCGATGGCCCTTTACGCCTTCTGCATGGCGGCCTCGACGCACGCCTTCCTCAACGCGCTGAACCTCATGCCGCTGGGCGACGCCACCGCGATCACCTTCGCCTCGCCGATCTTCACCACCGCGATGGCGGCGCTCATCCTCAAAGAACAGGTCGGCTGGCGGCGCTGGACCGCCGTCGGCATCGGCTTCCTCGGCGTGCTGCTGCTGCTGGCACCGACCGGCCAGGGCTACCCTCTCGTCGTGACCCTGCTGCCGCTGTCGGTCGCGGTCTTCGTCTCGGTGCGCGACATCGCCTCCCGCCGGCTTTCCGCCACCGATGCCTCGATCGCGATCCTCTTCTACAACACGGCCGCGGTGACGCTGTCCGGCGTGGTGACCGTTCCCTTCGAGCCGGCCTGGCTGATGCCCTCGAACCTCGACCTCGCCTACATCCTCGGCGCTGCCCTGATGCTGGGCCTTGCGCAATATTGCATCGTCGAGGCTTACCGCCTGGCCGAGCTCTCCCTGATCATGCCGTCGCGTTACGCCAGCCTCGTCTTCGCGGCGCTCGGCGGATACCTGGTCTGGCACGAGGTGCCGACCTGGAACGTGGCCCTCGGCGCCGGGGTGATCTGCGCCAGCGGCCTCTTCATCTGGTACCGCGAGCAGCGGCGAAAGGCCGTGGCGTGACCACCGCCCCCGGCGAGACGGCGGGCGCCTACGCCGGCCACCGCCCCGCGGCGGGCCGGGGACTGGCCCTCGTGCTCTCCGGCACGCTGCTGCTGGCGGTCAGCGACACCATCGCCAAGCTCGTCTTCGACCGAGCCCCCCTCTCGCAGTACATCGTGCTGGTCGGCGTCATGGTGCTGCCCGGCATCCTCCTGGTGATGGGGGTGACGCGCCGCCTGCCGGCCTTGCGGATCAGGAATCGCGGGGCGCTGCTGCTGCGCGCGCTCTGCATGACGGGCTCCACCCTCTTCTTCTTCGCCGGCCTGCAGCGCATGCCGCTGGGCGACATCTACGCCATCGCCTTCACCTCGCCGATCATCGCGTTGCCGCTGGCGGCCTCCGTGCTGCGCGAGCAGGTCGGCTGGCGACGCTGGTCCGCGGTGCTGCTCGGCTTCCTTGGCGTCCTGCTGGCGATGCTGCCGA
>DATEDK010000197.1:0-2625 GCA_035281685.1 Kiloniellales bacterium
CTGACCTTCGCGTTCGAGCAGCTGCGTGGTGAGCTCGAGCTGATCGAGGCGCGCCTGGCCGAACTCGCCGTCACACCGGCCCGCTGGCTGCGCCTGCGCCGCCGCAAGAGCATCGTCCGTTGAGGTTGCCGCGGGTAGTCACTTCCCCTTGAGGGGGCCGGTGGCTGTCACCCCAACCCTCGCTTCGCTCGACCTCCCCCCTCAAGAGGGAGGTGAGTTGGAGCATCACGCAGCTGACTCGAGGGAAGCGGAAAATGTCCTAAGCGCGGCCGCTCTGGGAGAAGCGTCCGCCGGGACGGTAGCGGTCGAGATAGGTCGGCAGGATCGCCTCGATCGCCTGCGGCTCCATGCCGAGATCGGCGTAGCCCAGGGCCCCGGCGCTCATCACGTTGTCGTGGCGGAGCTGGCGGAGCTGGTCGCGGGTCAGCGGCGGGTGCGGCAGGTGCTCCAGGACCGTCGCCTGCAGCGAGGCGATCGGACCCGGCACCGGCAGCAAGAGGCGTCTGCGCCCGATCTCCTTCAGCATCAGCTCGAGCAGCTGGCGGAAGCTGTAGGTGCGCGGGCCTGCCAGCTCGAAGGTGCGGCCGCGCTGCGCCGGGTCGGCGAGCGCGCGCGAGATCGCCTCGGCCACGTCACCCACGTAGGTCGGCTGAAAGAGCGTGCGGCCGCCGTCGATCAGCGGCAGGACCGGCGAGAGCCGCGCCATCGCGGCGAAGCGATTGAAGAAGGAGTCCTCGGGTCCGACGATGATCGAGGGGCGAAACACGATCGCATCGGGAAAGGCTGCCCGTACCGCCTCCTCGCCCGCATGCTTGGAGCGCGCGTAGTCGGCATCGGACTCCCGCGCGGCGCCCAGCGCCGAGATCTGCACCATGTCCTTGAGGCCGGCGGCCTTGGCCGCGAGCGCCACCTGGCGGGCGCCCTCGACGTGCACGGCTGCGAAGCTCTGCCGCCCCCGCTCGTACAGCAGGCCCACGAGGTTGACGCACTGGGTGGCGCCCTGGAGCGGCGGCACCAGGCTCTCCGGCCTGGTGAGATCAGCCGCCATCGGCGTGATCTGGCCGACGTCGCCCAGCGGTTTCAGGAACTTGGCGTCCTCGGGGTGTCGCACCGCGACGCGCAGGATGTGCCCGGCCTTGGCCAGGCGGCGCACCAGGTGCCGGCCAAGGAAGCCGGAGCCGCCGAAGAGCGTGATCACCTCAGCCGCCATGCCGTCCGCCTGTCGCTCGTTGCCGCCTTCTCAAATCGGACGCCGTTATATACGTTCGCGCCGCCTCAGCGAAAGCGCCGAAGGAACCCGGCCGTCGATGACCCATACGCTGCACCAGGGCGACCTGCCGGACGGCCTCGACCTCGGTCCCGTCGTGGCCGTCGACAGCGAGACCATGGGGCTCGTCGTGCCGCGCGACCGGCTCTGCCTGGTGCAGCTCTCCGCCGGCGATGGCCATGCCCACCTGGTGCAGTTCGCGCCCGGCGACTACCGCGCGCCGAACCTGCGCCGCCTCCTGGCCGATCCTGGAGTGACCAAGCTCTTCCACTTCGCCCGCTTCGACCTGGCCGCCCTCGGCCATTGGCTGGGGGTCTGGGCCGCGCCGGTCTGGTGCACCAAGGTCGCCTCCAAGCTGGTGCGCACCTTCACCGACCGCCATGGCTTGAAGGATCTCTGCCGCGAGCTCCTGGGAGTCGAGATCGCCAAGCAGCAGCAGTCCTCGGACTGGGGCAACGCGGTGCTGACGCCCGAGCAGCTTGCCTATGCCGCCTCGGACGTGCTGCACCTGCATCGGCTGAAGGCGGCCCTCGCCGAGATGCTGTGCCGGGAAGGGCGGCTGGAGCTGGCCGAGGCCTGCTTCCGCTTCCTGCCGATCCGCGCCCAGCTCGACCTCCTGGGCGGCTGGGAAACCGTGGATGTTCTGGCCCACTGATCCGTAACGTTTTCAGGCGTGCTGTCTTTCGCACGTCCGGGGGCGTGGCGACGCGGCGCGGCAGTTCTGCTAGGCTGCGGCGCGATGGCCCTCCCGCTGGCAAAGGCGCAGCGCGGAGCCTTTATCTTTTGGTTGGCGGTTGCCCAGTTCCAATAACGATGAACGAGATCACCCCCGCGAACGACCTGACCGTGGCCCGCCGCGTCCTGAAGCTGGAGGCGAGCGCGCTCGACAGCCTGGCGCGGCAGCTGGACGGCGCCTTCACCGCAGCGGTCGACCGCCTGGCCGCCGTCCCGGGCCGCGTCATCGTCACCGGCATGGGCAAATCGGGCCACGTCGCGCGCAAGATCGCCGCCACGCTCGCCTCCACCGGCACGCCGGCGCTGTTCGTTCATCCGGGCGAGGCCAGCCACGGCGACCTCGGCATGATCACGCGGCAGGACGCCGTGCTCGCGCTGTCCAATTCGGGCAACACCGCCGAACTGCTCGACATCATCGCCTACACCCGGCGCTGCCAGATCCCGCTGATTGCCATCGTCGGCAAGGCGCCGAGCCAGCTCGCCGGCGCCGCCGACGTCTCGCTCGTGCTGCCCGCGGAGCCCGAGGCCTGCCCGCTCGGCCTCGCCCCCACCACCTCGACGACGATGATGCTGGGGCTGGGCGACGCGCTGGCGGTCACGCTCTTCGAGCGTCGCGGCTTCTC
>DATEDK010000198.1:0-13974 GCA_035281685.1 Kiloniellales bacterium
CGGCACCTCCTCTGCGGACGATCACTGTCGCACCGATCCCCGAGACCGGTCTCGGCGAGGCGATCAACGACCGGCTGCGGCGCGCGGCGCCGCCGCGCGGCGGGCCTACTGGCTCTTGACCTCGACGCCCTGCTTGGAGGCCAGCGCGATCAGCCGGTCGACCAGGGGCTTGCTGGTCGCGACTTCACCGGACTTCGCCTGATGCGCGCCGCAGTCGGCGAAGGCAGCGCCGGAGCTGAGCGACAGGGCCAGGGCCGCGATGGCCAAAGGGAGAATCCGCATCTCCACCTCCTGTGGGCAGGGCTCTGAGCGGGCAATAGTTTGCGGCCGCCGGTGGTTCCTGCAAAGAGGTCTCCGCCACCTGGTCCCGCGATTGTGATCGGCAAGGGGCGGCCGCTAGAGTGCCGCCATGAACGCCATCGAGACGCAGGAGAGCGCCGCGCTGCTGGCGGCGCTGCGCCAGGCGCTGGGCCCCGACTCCGTCGTGACCGATCCGGAGCGACTGGCGCCCTGGCTGCGCGACGAGCGCGGCCGCTTCGAGGGCAAGGCGCTCTGCCTGCTGCTGCCGAAGGACACGGCCGCCGTGGCCGAGGCCGTGCGGTTTTGCGGCCGCCATCGCCATCCGATCGTGCCGCAGGGCGGCAACACCGGGCTCGCCGGCGGCGCCACACCCTTCGACAGCGGGCGCGAGGTGCTGCTGAACCTCGGCCGCCTGAAGCGCCTGCGCGCGCTCGACCCCGAGGGCTTCACCATCACGGTCGAGGCCGGCATGACGCTGAAGGAGGTGCAGGAGGCGGCGGCCGCCGCCGACCGCCTGTTCCCGCTCAGCCTCGGCGCCGAGGGCACCTGCCAGATCGGCGGCAACATCGCCACCAACGCCGGCGGGATCCACGTGATCCGCTACGGCAACACGCGCGAGCTGGTGCTGGGGCTCGAGGTGGTCCTGGCCGACGGCAGTCTCTGGCAGGGGCTGAAAGCCCTGCGCAAGGACAACAGCGGCTACGACCTGAAGCAGCTCTTCATCGGTGCGGAGGGCACGCTCGGCATCATCACGGCCGCGACCCTGAAGCTCTTCCCGCTGCCGCGGGCACAGGCGACCGCGATGATCGCGGTGGAGAGCGCCGCCGCGGCCGTCAGCCTGCTGGCCAGAGCGCGCAGCGAGAGCGGCGAGCGGGTGACCGCCTGCGAGATCATGGGCCGGCAGGGCCTCGATTTCGCCCGGCGCCACGTGCCGGGCCTGCCGCGCCCGCTCGATCCGCTGCCGCCCTGGAGCCTGATCCTCGAGCTCTCCGCCGGCCGGCGCGAAGAGCCGGTCGCCGAGACGCTGGAGGCGATCCTGGCTGAGGCGCTGGCGGAAGGGCTCGCGACCGACGCCGTGGTGGCGCAGAACGAGGCGCAGGCCGCCGATTTCTGGAAGCTGCGCGAGGCCATCGTCTGGGCGCAGAAGCCGGAGGGCGCTTCGATCAAGCACGACGTCTCCGTGCCGGTGGCGAGCGTGCCGCGCTTCCTGGACGAGGCGCTGGCGGCCGTGGCGGCGCAGGTGCCGGGCCTGCGTCCCGTCCCCTTCGGCCACCTCGGCGACGGCAACATCCACTTCAACGTCACCAAGCCCGAGGGCATGGAGGACGCCCGCTTCCTGGCCGAGGGCGAGCGGATGAACGCGCGCGTGCACGACATCGCGCTGGCGCTCGGCGGCTCGATCTCGGCCGAGCACGGCATCGGCCGCCTGAAGATCGGCGAGAACCTGCGCACCAAGGACCCCGTCGCCATCCGCCTGATGCAAAGCCTGAAGCAGGCGCTGGATCCCGAGGGGTTGTTCAATCCGGGGAAGGTAGTGCCGGCTCTCGACGAGTGACGCTCCAATTCACCGACACGCAAGGGACTGTTGCGAAACTCAACAAGAATGTCATCCCGGAAAGCGCGGAGTGACCGACAGATCGAGATCCTCGCGGGGCGAACCCAAAGCGGGGCTACTATTGCCAGAGCTGAGGGGCAATCGCCTGTTCGAGCTTGGCCTCTCAGAAGTCGGAGTCGCGCTCTGTGCCGCATCCGCCAGTCCGATCAGACGCTGATCGCCAACATCCTCGCCGAACACGGTCGCGAAGGTTTCCTCGCCGCCTGGTTCAGCGCCCGGCTTCGACGTAAGGGTGCACGGCGATCCGATCATGGGCGGCATGGCGTCATTGCTGGTAAAGCGTCAGTGCCCAGCGACAGAAGGTCTGCACGTCGTCTCTTTTTCCCATGTCATCGGGTCGAACCAGGTAGTGCGCGTCGTTCATCGGCATTCGGTAGTCGAAGGGTGCGACCAGTTGACCTGACTCCAGGAACGGCTTGGCGAAGCTCTCCAGAATGATCATCGCGCCGCCTCCGGCAAGCATCGCCAGGACGGCCAGCAGGGACGAATCGTATCTGGCGGCCTGCGGCGGGGCCGCGAGTGACAGATTGAAATGATCCGACAGACGCTGCCATTCGGTTTCGAAGCCCACGACCTGATGGAGGCAGGTATCGGCGAAGTCCGGGACATCTTGTCCATGATCCAGCCGGGCAGCGTCCTCGGGGTGGCACACCAATATTGCGTATTCGTGGACAAGGCGTTGCACCGCGCCGTCCGTCCAGTCGCCATATCCCCAGCGGATGTCGACGTCGCTGTTATCCATTTCGAAGCGGTCTGCCCAGACGAAGGTCGAAAGCCGCAGGTCGATGTCGGGATAGAGCTGCCGGAACTGCATCAGCCTTGTAGCGAGGACCAGGGCCGCCCAGGAGATCGAGGCGCGCACGCGCAGGATGCGCTTTTGTGGCTGCGCGAACAGTCCTTCGGTCGCCTGCTGCAGATCGGCGAAGGATTTCCGGACCGGCAGCGCGTAGGCCTGCCCGATATCCGTCGGCACGACCCCGCGCGGCAGTCGATCAAAGAGCCGGACACCAAGATGTCTTTCCAACAGCCTGATTTGCTGGCTGACAGCAGCAGCCGTGAGGTTCAGTTCCTCGGCAGCCGCTGCGAAACTGCTATGCCTGGCGGCAGCTTCAAAGGCCCGCAGCCATGTCATCTGCGGTGTTTTCACCGAACTGCACCCACAACGGAAACGACGCCTAAGATAGAAGAGACATTGTTTGTGTTGTCAATCTGCCTGCGCCATCGTGCCGATCAACGAGGGTTGGGTAGTCATTGCCCAACGGCGGAAAGGCTCAAGCGATGCCGGACAGGAAGGAATGGAACCACGTTCCGGAAAAGCTGCCGATCGAAGTGGCGCCGATTTGGCGCTGGCCCCTCGACTTGATCGAGATCTCTCGTTGGTACGTCGGAAGCTGGCTGCCTGTTTCGATCAATCTCTGTCTTGTTGGCCTAGCCTATGCTGCTTACTACTGGGTAAGCCCGACCTTGACGGAGGCAGCGACGCCGGGACTCTGGATCGCGGTGATCTGGCTGCGCATTCTGATCCTCACGGTGCTGATGGCCCACGGGCTGCACCTCGTCTTTCACCGCTACCAATTGCAGACCACCGAGAAGAAATACGATCCTCGTCCCTATCCACGAAAAGGTCGGGCCTTCGATTTCGGCGACCAGCTGGCCGACAACATGTTCTGGACGTTGGCCTCGGGCGTGACGGTCTGGTCAGGCTACGAGGCACTCCTCTGGTGGGCGATGGCCAATGGGTATGCGCCAACATTCACTTGGTCTGACTATCCGATCTGGTTCGTTGTGCTCTTCTTCCTGATCCCGATCTGGCAAAGCTTCTATTTTTACTGGATACATCGCCTCCTGCACACGAAACTCTTCTACCGCATGCACGCGCTGCACCATCGCAACGTCGATGTGGGTCCATGGTCCGGCCTTTCGATGCACCCTGTAGAACATGTGCTCTATTTCGGATCGGTGCTCATCCATTTCGTCGTCCCCGCGCATCCCGTTCACATGATCTGCCACCTGATGTTCTACGGGCTTTACGCTATTACGACGCACACCGGCTTTGAGGGTCTTTGGATCGGAGGCCAAAAGCGCGTCAGCCTCGGCACGTTTCATCACCAGATTCACCACCGCTATTTCGAGGTCAACTACGGCACGCTTGAAGTGCCGTGGGACACATGGTTTGGAAGCTTTCATGACGGCACGGCCGCGGCAAAGGAGAAGATGAAGAAGCGCCTGGCGCAGCGGCGTAGGGCCTAGTCAAGGTCTTTGGGCAGCGACCACCTCGGGCATGCGACGCAGTCGGCCACGGTGCGCTGACGACCGCCACCGCCGCTGCGGCGCCGGCGAGGAGCCGTCGGCCGCAGGAATCCGTGGAAGACGGTTTGGTTGCGGTTCCTCTCCCTCCCCCGGATAGCGCTACGCGCTTCCAGGGCGGCCGGGATGACAGTCAAATATTGCAGCAATGCCTTGAGGGCGGAGCGAAGTTACCTACGACTGGTCCTCGCTCAGGTACTCGCGCAGGATCCTGTCCCACTCGTCGCTCTGGATGAAGCTGAGGATCGCGCCGTTGATGGTCTTGCGCAGCGAGGAACCGAGCGGGAGCGCGATGGCGTAGTCCTGCCTGAGGAAGGTCGAGCCCAGCACGCGCAGCTCGCCGGCATAGTTGTTGGCGATGAAGTGCCGCAGCAGCGGCCGGCTCGCGACGAAGGCATCGATGTCGCCGTCGTCCAAAGCCTGCAGGCCCTGCGGGAAGTCCGGATAGCCCTCGGCGCGCACGCCGAGCTGCCGGCTGAGCTGGAGCTGGGCCGGCGAGTCGGCCAGGGCACCGACGTGCACATGCACTAGGTCACTCGGGCCGCGCACGCGGCCATGCAGGCTGGAGACCGTGAGCGCGGCGGTGACCTGGGCGGTGAAGACCGAGACCAGGATCACCGCAGCCAGCATCCAGATGCCGGCGAAGAGCTGCCCGCCCCGGGTCTTCGGCGCCTTGTCGCCATAGCCGACCGTGGTCAGCGTCACCACCGCCCACCAGACGCCGTCGAGGACGCCGTTCCTGGCGCTGCCGGCGAACTGCTCGGGATTGGCGCGCCGCTCCAGCCGCCAGATCGCCAGGCCGACCAGCAGCAGCAGCACGATCACGGCGAGCACGATCTTCAGGAAGTCCCAGGAGACGAGGTTTTCCAGCACCACGAGCCAGCCCGGCAGGCCGCCATCGACCGGCACGGCGATGCCGAGCCCGGTGCTGTAGTAGGGGTGGCTGTACTCGACGCGCGGCTCGGTCTCGGCCGAGGCGATGGCCGTCAGCACCACGGTTGCCTCGCCGCTCTGCAGGACGGGCTCGATCTGGGTCAGGCCGTATTGGCGAAACTCGTAGTCGATCCCGAGATCAGTGGCGATCGCGATCCACAGCTCGATGGCTATGCCGTGCCAGTCCCCCGCGGGATCCTTCATCGCGAAGGGCGGCGCTTCGATCACGCCGACCACGATCCTGGTGTCGGGGGAGCTCTGCTGCGCCGACGCCGGCGCGCTCAGCAACAGAGCCAGGACCGCCAGCGCGGCGGGCAGGAGGCGGAGCATGGCGCATCGTGACGCCCGCCCGCCCGCGCCGACAAGGACCTAGATCAGCTATGCGATCCGGCGCAGCGCCGGCAGAGCCAGTGGTCCAGGGTCAACACCGAGGGGGCGCGCGTGGCAAGCAGGAGGAAGCCCACCATCCAGGCGTAGTGCTCGAGGTTGCCGATGTGGTTCTCGATGCCCTCGGGAGTCTGCGCGACGATGAACTGGATCACCGCGGTCATCGCGAAAAGACCGAGCGCGGCCAGGCGCTGGCCGAGACCCAGCCACAGGAGGATCGGCAGGACCAGCTCGCCCGCCGTGGTGACGACGGCGGCAACGCTCGGCGGAATGCCGGGAAGCGGATGGATGCTTTCGAAGAGGAATTCCTGGCTGGACCAGTCCGTCGCCCGCCCGAGGCCGGAGCGGAAGAAGATCAGGCCGAGCCAGTAGCGGGCCGCCACCTCGGCCACCGGGCCGAGATAGCGGTCGAGCAGGCTGCCGATGCGGGCATAGAGGGCACCGACGCGGACAAGGAGTCCGTCCGGCGCCGCGGTTGTGGTCATGGTCATGGGAGGTCGGTCCTTCATCTGGGGGTGGTGACGTGAACCGCGGCGAAGGTGCCGCGCACGAGATGACCCAGCAGCAGCTGCTGCAGGTCGCACTGTGCCTCCGCGGCGAGCGCGGCCTCGGCCGCTGTCGCGAAGGTCTCCCCGGCATGAAGGGCCTCGAGCAGCGCGGCATCGCCGGGCTCGAGGGGAAGCTGCTTGACGCTGAGGCCCGGGCGCAGCACCAGCACCTGCTGGGCGCGCCGCTCGGGCGGATCGGCGATGCGGCCGCCGTCCTGCGCCTGCTGCCAGAGCGCATGCACCGGCCAGTCCGAATCGATGAGACGCGCGGAGGGCAGCAGCGTGAAGCGCAGGGTCGGGATCGCCTCGGCGGCGAGACCAGCCAGGGCCTCGACCTTGACGGGCTCGGCGTCGGCGGCGAAGAGCGCCTCGTTGCGCGCCCATTCCAGCCGCGCGAGCTCACCGAGCCAGGGCCGGTCCTGGGCCGGGCGGAACCGGCCCAGCCAAGCCGGGAATTCGGCGCCGTAGGCCAGCAGGCGAGCCTGGCGGGGCGGATGCGCGCGCACGAAGAGCGAAGCGGCAAAGCGGAAGTTCTCCGCGCCCGCCGCATGCATGGTCATGGGAAAGGCGGCCGCCAGCACGTCCACCAGCGAGGCCACGACGTTGTTGCGGTAGACGCCGATGCGGTCGGCCGCGCTCAGGCGGTCGGAGACCAGACCCAAGGGCAGCGGCGCGCCCGTGTCGAGCAATGCCTGCGCGAAGCCACGCTGGAGCTCACGCAACATGACCCTGCACCGTCGGATCGGCGGCCGCCAGGATGACGTCGGCCTTGCGCGCTTCCGCCAGCAGCACCGAGGCTTCCGGGATCGCCGAGTCCCACTCGATCAGCGTCGGGCGCGGCCCGCAGAGCGCCACCGCCTGGCGATAGAGCGCCCAGACGGCCTCCGCCACACGGCTGCCGTGGTCGTCGATCAGCAGTTCCTCGGCGCCGAAGCGGCGCCTGGTATGACCGGCAAGGTGGATCTCCCCCACCGCGCCCGTCGGGAGGGCCGCCAGATAGGCGGCAGCATCGAAGCCCTGATTGCGCGCGCTGACGTAGACATTGTTCACGTCGAGCAGCAGGCCGCAGCCGGTGCGGCGAACCAGTTCGCCCAGGAACTCCGGTTCGCTCAGCGACGAGGCGGCATAGGTCAGGTAGCTCGAGGGATTCTCGACCAGGAGCGGACGCCCCAAGGCCTCCTGCGCTGCATCGACGTTGCGGCAGACGACAGCGAGCGCCTCCTCGGTGTAGGGCAGCGGCAGCAGGTCGTTGAGGTAGGCACCGCTCTCGACGCTCCAGGAGAGGTGCTCGGAAACCAGAGCCGGCCGATAGTCGGCCAAGAGTCCCTTGAGTCGCCCGAGGTGCGCTGCGTCCAGGCCCTCGGCCGAGCCCAACGACAGCCCGACGCCGTGCAGGCTGATGGGATAGTGCTCGGCGAGGTCGAAGAGCGCGCGGCGGCGCGGCCCGCCATCGCTCATGTAGTTCTCGCTGTGCACTTCGAGAAAGGCGGTGCGCGGCCGCTCTTGCAGGAAATGCAGCACGTGCGGGTGCCGCAGCCCGACACCCGCACGCGCGGCAGGCAACAAGGATGGGGCTTGCAAGGGTTTCTTCTCAGACATCGTGCCGCGCAACCGCCTCCAACCGCCAACGGCTCAGGATTTCATGATCGGATTCATGCCTTCGAAAGGCTCGGTCTGGCCACCCATCGAATGGCACTCGAACAGGGACGCCGCCACCTTCCAGTCTGCTCCGCTGTAGTTCTCGGCCGACTGGCCCTTGCAGGAATGCGTGCCCGCGGCGTTGGCGCAATCATTCTCGCCGGCCTTGGCGATGCCGAAGCACTTGATCTCGTCGGCCTGGGCCGGAACGGACAGGGTTGCCAGGCTGACTGCGCCGAGCAGGGCCGCAGCAAGAGAAGCAACGCTCAGCTTGTTCATCGGACGTCTCCCCTGAATGACTCGAAATCCCCCGAAAGCTCCATCCGGGCGAAGCAGGCCGCCGCGCCGAGCCGCGCGGCGGCCGCCCGCTCGTTGGATGCTCAGCTCGACTTCTTCGGGTTCGTGCCGTCGAAGGCTTCGGTCATGCCGCCCATCGTCGTGCACTCGTCGGCCGAAGCCACGGCCTTCCAGTCGCCGCCGAAGTAGTCCGCGGTCGACTGGCCCTTGCAGGAGTGCGTGCCGGCGGCATTGGCGCAGTCGTTCTCGCCGGCCTTGGAGATGCCGTAGCACTTCACGCCCTCGGCCGCCTGGGCCGGGACGCTGATCGCCGCCAACGACACGGCGCTCATGAAGGCCGCCGCCAGCGAGAGAGTGGTCAACTTGTTCATCGAATTCTCCATCCTGTGTCTGAACGGGCCGGGAGGGCGCCGTCTCGGTAAGGGCGAAGGTAGGCCCCACCGGTGATGGCTTCCAATTCCAAACGGCTATCGCGAGCCAAGACGCAGGCTATGCCGCCGTGAGGGCGCTCACGCCTCTGTGCGCGCTTCCCCTGGCGCGCTGCGATGCCGGATGCAACGTCGCGATCAGTTCGGAGTCACAAAGAATTGACGCGTCGTGCGGCGCTACTCGGCGGAGATGAAGACCTCCGCCTTTGCGCTGCGGCCCTTCGCGTCGATCACCTGCAGCTGCGTGAAGCCGGTCCCGCTGGGTTGCCAGAAGACGGCGCCACGCCAGGCGCGCTCGGCCAGCGGCACGCCGTTCACCAGCCAGGTGAAGGGACGCTGCCCGCCTTCAACCTTCAGCGGCAGGGTCTGCAGGGCACCCTCGCCCTGACCCAGCGCCAGCGTGGTGCCGTCGAGCGGGAAGGCGATCTTGGGCGCATTGGCCGCTGCCAGGTGCGCCGCCGCGCTCTCGTCGGTCAGGCGCCGCAGCGCCGGCGGCAGGTTGGCAGTCGGCCCCGCGATCACGCCCTTGGGCGGCGCGCGGAAGGCGCTGGGCGCCGGCTCCGGCGGCAGCAGGTCGAAGAGCTGGAACAGCAGCGGTGCGGCCGCCTGGATGCCGACGCAGGCACCGCAGGGCGTGCCGTCGGCACGGCCCGCCCAGACTCCGATGGTGGTCGAATGGTTGTAGCCCACCGCCCAGGCATCGCGATAACCGTAGGAGGTGCCGGTCTTGAAGGCGATGCGGTTGCCCCCGCCGGCGGACTCGGCGAGGCGGTAGCCGAGCGGGCGCGGCACGGCCTCGAGCACCGTGGTGACGTACCAGGTCGCGACATCGGAGAGCAGCGCCGGACCGTCATCCTGCGTCGGGCCAGGCTGCCAATGCGGCTCGACCGGCTGGCCCCAGCGGGCGAGCCCGCCGTAGAGCTTCACCAGGTCGACCAGCGTGATGCCGGCGCCGCCCAGCGCCAGAGCCAGCCCCGGGCCGTCGCTCTCGCGGTCGAACTCGAGGGTGACGCCGACCTCCTGCAGGCGCAGGTCGAAACGCTGCGCGCCGACGCGCTCGAGCAGCATGACCGCGGGCACGTTCAGCGAGCGCTGCAAGGCCTCGGCCAGGGTCACTTCGCCGTTGAACGCCTGGTCGAAGTTGGTCGGCACGTAGGTGCCGAAGCGGTGCGGCCGGTCCGCCACCAGCGTGTCGGGGTGCGCGACCAGCCGCTCGAAGGCGAGGCCGTAGATGAAGGGTTTCAGCGCCGAGCCGGGCGAGCGCAGGGCCTGGGTCATGTCGACCATGCCTTCGCGCGCCACATCGAAGTAGTCGGCCGAGCCCAGGTGCGCCAGCACCGCGCCCGTCGCGTTGTCCATCACGATGACGGCGAGGGTGACGCCTTCGCCCAGCCGGAGTGCCGCCGGCAGTGTCAGCTGCTCGACTGCGTCCTGCAGGCGATAGTCGAGCGTCGTCTCGATCTCGGCCGCCTGCGGATTGGCGGCAGCGAGCTGCTCGCTCAGGTGCGGCGCCAGGAAGGGCATCGCCAGCCGCCGCTCCGGCACCGGCGCCTGCAGCGCCTCGGCGAGCTCGCGCGCGCTGATCACCCCCTCCTCCGCGGCGCGGGCCAGCACCTTGTCGCGGGCGCGGCGCGCCGCGGCAGGGTCGACGTCTGGCCGCAGCAGGCTCGGCGCCTGCGGCAGCGCCACCAGGAGCGCCGCCTCGGCCGGTGTCAGCACCCTCGGTTCCTTGCCGAAGTAGGAGAGCGAGGCGGCACGGATGCCTTCCAGATTGCCGCCGAAGGGCGCCAGCGTCAGGTAGATGCCGAGGATCTCGTCCTTGCTGTAGCGCTTCTCGAGCTGCAGCGCGCGGAAGGCCTCGACCGCCTTCGACGCCAGCGTGCGCGCCCTCGGCTCCAAGAGGCGCGCCACCTGCATGGTGAGGGTGGAAGCGCCGGAGACCACCTCCTGGTGCCAGACCATCTGGCCGACCGCCCGTCCCACCGCGAAGGGATCGATGCCGTAGTGGCTGTCGAAGCGGCCGTCCTCGTAGGCCTTCAGCATCGCGAGGTAGAGCGGCGAGACCTCCGCCGCCGTGGTGGCGAAGCGCCAGCGCTGGTCCTCGGCGGTGAAGGCGCGCAGCACGCGGCCTTCGCGGTCGACCACGGCCTGCGAGGTGTCCTCGAGCCGCGTGAGATCGAGCGGCCAGTCGCGGTCGAGGTAGTAGAAGGCGATCTGCCAGAGCAGGAACAGCCCGGCCGCGCTGACGCCCGTGACGAGCGTCAGGCGGCCGAGGAACCAGGCAGTCCTTGCGAACAAGGGACTTCTCGCTACCGTCCCGAGATCACCATCTGAGCCGGCGTGCCGCGAGCGTTCAGCTCCGGCGTGTACATGTCCTCGACGAACACGGCCGGCAGCACGAAGCTGCCCGGCGTGACGGCACGGACCATATAGGCCACGCGGAAACCCTGCCGGCTGTAGTTCAACTTGAGCGCAGCGGCGAAGCGGTCGTCGCGCGCCTCGGTCGCCTGCGTCCAGGAGAGCTCGCCCAGCCAGGGGAAGGCCTCGAGCGGCACGCCCTGGCCCAGGTTGGCATTCTCGATCTCGAAGCCGGCCGGCAGCAGATCGACGACGAGCGCGTCGTGATCGTTGCCGTCATGGCTGCGGCCCTCGATCAGCACCAGGTAGTTCTGGCCCTGCTGGATCTTGGACAGCGCCACCGGGTGGCCGTTCAGATCGAAGATGCGCCGCCGGATGGTGAAGCCGTTCTCCTCCGCCGGCAGCGGCTCGATCGGCACGCCGTCGATGGTGACGACCTCGTAGAGCTGACCCTTGGAGTTGTTGACCACGCCGAGCGGCCCCTCGCCCTGGCTGAAGTCGACCCGGGCGTAGAACGGCTCCTTGCTCGGGCCGTAGGGCGTGCCGTCGACGCTGAGCTTGATCTCGCCCGCGCGCTCGGAGAGCGCGTGGGTGGCCAGCAGCAGCCACGACATCTCCTGCGTCGAGAGCCAGCGCCGTGCGGTAAAGTCACGGCCCAGCTGGTCGGCCAGCTGCACGATGGTGCGGTCGTCCATCGCGCCGCTTTCCGACATCAGCGTGACCGCCGCCGCCTTGTCGCGCAGGTCCGAGCCGTAGTCGCCCACGGCCCGGTAGCCGGCATCGTAGATCTGCGGCGTCAGGTCGCCGAAGCCGGACCGCGCCCGCTCCAGGTCACCCAGCCAGGCCAAGGCCGCCGAGAACTGCGCGCGCGAGAGCGGCGTCGGCAGGTCCTGCCAGCGCGTCTCGTAGAAGTAGCGCAGCTCCGAGAGGTCGCCCATGCCGGCGCGCGCCAGCACGTACTGGGCGTAGGCATAGCCCGCCACCGCCGAGCTGGTATCGAGGTAGCCGTTGGTCTGGCTCTCGAGATAGTCCAGCGCCTTGCTGTAGCCGGCCTCCGGCACGTGATAGCCCTGCTCCATCGCGCGGGTCAGGAAGTCGGTGACGTAGGCGGTGAGCCAGAACTCGCCGTCCGACCATGGGCCCCAGAGCCCGAAGGCGCCGTAGCCGAGCTGCATGTTCATCAGCCGGTACACCGCCTCCTGCACGCGCGCGGCGAGCGCCGCGTCGTCTTCCAGCCCGATCGCCACCGCCACGTCGTTGACGTAAAGCAGCGGCAACGCCGTGCTCACCGTCTGCTCGGCGCAGCCGTAGGGATAGCGGTAGAGCGAGTCGAGCAGTCCAGGCACGTCGTAGTCGGGCACCGTGGACAGCGAAAGCGAGGCCGAAGCACTCGGCAGGTAGTAGGCCGCGACCAGGTCCTGCGTCAGGGTCACCCCCTGCCCGGCCGGCAGCGAAGCCACCAGCCGCTCCTGGATACGCGGGCTCGCCGGCCTGACCGAGATGCGCTTCTCGCGCACCAGGGCATAGCCTTCGGGACCGCTGACCGAGAGCGTGATCGTCGCCACGCCCAGGGTTTCGGCCTTCAGCGTGCGGCTCTCGCGCGCCTCCTTGCCGACCGCCAGGCCCTTGGCGTCGATCACCGCGTTGTCGACCGAGACCACGCCGTCGGTGGCGATGGTGATCTTGTAGTCGCCGGCACTGCCGTCGAGATTGCGCAGCGCTACGGTCACCTTCGCCTCGTCGCCGGGAGCGAGGAAGCGCGGCAGCGTCATCTCGGCGATCAGCGGGGCGCGGACGATCACCGTACCCTCGGCCGAGCCGAGCCGCGTCTTGCTCCAGGCAACGCCCATCACGCGCAGTCGGCCGTTGAAGTCGGGGACGTCGAAGGAGACGGTCGCCTGCCCGTCCGTGCCGACCTCGACGATGCCGGAGTAGAGCGACACCACCTTGCTGGAGCGCTCCGGCAGGCTTTCCAGGTTGCGGCCCTCCATGTCGCCGCCGGTCCGGAGGCCCGCCACGACATCCCCGTCGCTGCGGATCAGGTAGCCGTAGACGTCGTGCAGCAGCACGTCGAGCGCGCGCTTGCCGAGGAAGTAGTCGAGCGGGTCGGGCGCCGTGTAGCCGGTGAGCTGCAGCACCGCATCGTCGACCGCGGCGAGCGTGAGATGGACCTCCTCGCCCGCGGCGGCGCCGGCGATGGTGAGCGGCACCTCCAGCCGCTGGCTCGGCCGGATCTTCTCCGGCAGCGTCATCGCCACCGTCAGGGTCTTGTGGCCCTGATCGAGCGCCAGCCAATCCACGCCGACCGCGCGCCGCGGCAGCATCTCCTTGGTCGCGGGATCGGTCGGATAGGCGTTGGCGATCACGTAGGTGCCCGCCGTCCACTGGTCGCTGACCGGGATCTCGACGAAACCGCCGTCGGCCGGCAGATCGAGCGTCTTGCTCCACCGCAGCTCGCTGTCGGCGACGGTGACCAGCACACGCGCGCCGAACGGCGGCTTGATGAAGGCCTTCGCGGTTTCGCCCGGCTTGTAGCTCTCCTTGTCCAGCGAAACCTCGACTTCGTCCGGCCGGTCGGCCGTCGGATCGGTCCACCAGCCACCGGAGAAGCGCACCGAGGAGGCCACGCCCGCGTCGTCGTCGAAGACCTCGACGCGGTACATGCCCCAGTCCGGCTTGAACTCGATGCGGCCCGGCTCGCCCGGCGCCACCGCCACGTCGCCGGTCTCCACGACGCGCTCGCGCACCACCCACTCGGCGTACCACTGCCCACCCGAGCGGTACCAGACATAGTCGTAATCCTCGGACAGCACGGCATAGCCGAGGTCCTGCGCGCCGACGTCCTCGCCGGCGCGATCGACCGCGATGACGTCGAAGCCAGCCGTGGCGCCTTCGCCGACCGAGCCGTTCTCGAACAGCGGCCGGATGCCGATGTGGTAGGGCTGCAGCGCGACCGGCAGCGTGATGCGCCGGTAGATCGGCCGCCCGCCGAGATCGAAGACCGCGACGCGGACGGAGGCCTCGAGCGGATGCGAGGTATCCGGCGTCTGGTCGGTGTAGGCCTCGATCGTCGCCTTGCCTTCGGCGTCGGTGGTGAAGCCGACGGGCTCGGTGCGCAGCGGCGTGAAGCTCTCCTGCTCAAGGCCGAAGAGGTAGCCGGGCA
>DATEDK010000199.1:0-2603 GCA_035281685.1 Kiloniellales bacterium
CGGGTCTCAGTCCGGTGCCGACCCTGATCTTCGACGAGGTCGATGCCGGGGTCGGCGGCGCGACGGCGGCGGCTGTCGGGCAGCGGCTCGCGCGGCTGGCCGCCGAGCGGCAGGTGCTGGTGGTGACGCACAGCCCGCAGGTCGCGGCGCGCGGCAGCCATCATTGGCTGGTGGCCAAGGCGATGGAGCGCGACCGCGCCGCCACGCGCGTCGCCGCGCTGGGCGAGGCCGAACGCCGCGAGGAGATCGCCCGGATGCTGGCCGGCAGCGAGATCACCGAGGAGGCGCGCCGCGCGGCCGCCAAGCTGCTGGAGACCGCCTAGTGGCGAAGCGCCCGAAGCTGGACGTCCGCCAAGTCCCGGTCGAGGCGCTGACCGAGGCGCAGGCGCGCAAGGAGCTGGCGCGTCTGGCGCTGGAGGTCGCGGAGCACGACAGGCGCTACCACCAGCAGGATGCGCCCACGATCTCGGATGCCGACTACGACGCGCTGAAGCGCCGCCTGCTGGCGCTGGAGGAGCGCTTCCCCACCTTCCGCGTCGCCGAATCGCCTTCCCAGAAGGTCGGCGCGCCGATAGCGCTCGGCTTCCGCAAGGTGAAGCACGCCGTGCCGATGCTCTCGCTGGGCAATGCCTTCAGCGAGGAAGAGGTCGCCGACTTCTTCCAGCAGATGCGACGCGGCGTCGGCGAGGCGCCGGGCATCGACCGGGTGATGGCGGAGCCGAAGATCGACGGCCTCTCGATCTCGCTGCGCTACGAGGAGGGCGTCTTCGTGCAGGGCGCCACCCGCGGCGACGGCAGCGAGGGCGAGGACGTCACCCAGAACCTGCGCACGCTGCAGGAGATCCCGCAGAAGCTGAAGGGCAAGGCGCCGGCACTGCTGGAGGTGCGCGGCGAGGTCTTCATGCGGGGCGAGGACTTCCGGAAGCTGAACGAGCGCCAGGCCGCGGCCGGCGCCAAGGTCTTCGCCAATCCGCGCAACGCGGCGGCCGGGTCGGTGCGCATGATCGACGTCGGCGTCACCGCCTCGCGGCCGCTGCGGTTCTTCGCCTACGCCTGGGGTGCGGTCAGCGAGCGCAGCTGGGACAGCCAGGCGGGCTGGCTGAAGCTGCTGCAGCGCTGGGGCTTTCCGGTGAACGGGGAGTCGCGGCTCTGCGAAGGACTCGAGGCCGCGCTCGCCTATTACCGCGAGCTGCAGGAGCGTCGCGCCGAGCTGCCCTACGACATCGACGGCGTGGTCTACAAGCTCGACCGCGTCGCGCTGCAGGAGGAGCTGGGCTTCCGCACGCGCGAGCCGCGCTGGGCCATCGCGCACAAGTTCCCGGCGCAACGCGCGATCACCAGGTTGAATGCGATCGCCATCCAGGTCGGCCGCACCGGTGCGCTGACCCCGGTCGCCGAGCTGGAGCCAGTGACCGTCGGCGGCGTCGTGGTGACGCGCGCGACGCTGCACAACGAGGACGAGATCGTCCGCAAGGACATCCGCGAAGGCGACCACGTCGAGATCCAGCGCGCGGGCGACGTGATCCCGCAGGTGCTGGGCGTGCTGCTCGACAAGCGCGAGAGGGGCGCCAAGCCCTATGCCTTCCCGAAGATCTGCCCCTGCCCCCTGGCGACGCCCGTCGTGCGGGAGGACGGCGGCGCAATCGCGCGCTGCACCGGCGAGCTCGCCTGTCCCTTCCAGCAGGTGGAGAAGCTCCGCCACTTCACCTCGCGGCTTGCCTTCGACATCGAGGGCCTGGGCGAGGAACGCCTGCAGCTCTTCTTCGACAAGGGCCTGGTGAAAACACCGGCCGACATCTTCACGCTGCAGAAGCGCGACGGGCAGAAGGAAGCGCCTCTGGCGTAGTGGGAGGGCTGGGGCGAGCGCTCGGCCGCCAACCTCTTCGCCGCCGTCGAGGCCAGGCGGACCATCGCGCTCAACCGCTTCATCTATGCGCTGGGCATCCGCCAGGTGGGCGAGGCCACGGCCAAGCTGCTGGCCCGGCACTACCTCAGCCTCAAGCGCTGGCAGGAGGCCATGCTGTCGGCGGCGGCCGAGCGCGCCGCGGCGCCGGAAGCGAGGAAGCCCGAGGAGGTAGGGCCGGCCTACGCCGAGCTCTGCTCGATCGAGCAGATCGGCCTGTCCTCGGCCGACGATCTCTGCCGTTTCTTCGCCGAGCCGCACAATCTCGCGGTGCTGAAGGCGCTGGAGAAAGAGCTGACCGTCGAGGAGGCGGCCGGCGGCGCGGCCAAGGACTCGGCCGTGGCCGGCAAGACCGTGGTCTTCACCGGCACCTTGGAGCGGATGACGCGCGAGGAGGCCAAGAGCGGCGCCGAGGCCCTGGGCGCCAAGGTCGCGGGCTCGGTCTCCAAGAAGACCGACTACGTCGTCGTCGGCGCCGACGCCGGCTCCAAGGCGACCAAGGCGAAGGAGCTGGGCGTAGCCATGTTGAGCGAAGAGGAGTGGCTGAAGCTGATCGGGAAGTGAGGGACGGAAAGCCCCTCACCCTGTCCCTCTCCCCGCAAGCGGGGCGAGGGGACGGCAACGTCGCCGGGAACGAGAGATCTGCAGGGGAACAGAAGGCCAGCGGTCCCCTCGCCCCGCGGAGCGGGGAGAGGGACAG
>DATEDK010000200.1:0-7002 GCA_035281685.1 Kiloniellales bacterium
GGCCCGGCGTGTGGATCGCCTCGACGGTCCAGCCCTGGCCAGCGACGATCTCGCCATCGGCCAGCGCGCGGTCGGGGCGGAACTCCAGGTCGGCGCCGGCCTCGACACCACCCACGGTGCCGTGCGGGCCATAGCCGTAGATCACGGCGCCGGTCGCCTGCTGCAGCGGGCGCGCCAAGGGCGAGTGGTCGAGGTGCGTGTGGGTGATCAGGATGTGGCTGACGCGCTCGCCCTCCGTGGCACGCAGCAGCGCAGCGAGATGCGTCCGGTCCAGCGGCCCGGGATCGATCACCGCAAGCTCGCCCTGCCCCACGATGTAGGTGCCCGTGCCGTGGAAGGTGAAGGGTCCGGGATTCTTCGCCACCACGCGGCGGATGAGCGGCGTGAGCTGCACGGCCTCGCCGTAGTGGGGGTCGAAGGTGGTGTCCAACTGCAACAAAGCGAACCCTCTCTGCTTTCATTCCCTCTCCCACGCGTAGCGTGGGGGAGGGTAGGGAGGGGGTGTCGAAGAAGCAGCTGCTCTGTCTAAACCCCCTCCCAACCCTCCCCCATGCTGCGCATGGTGGAGGGCTAAGACAGCGAGCGGGTTTACGGCCTCTCCGCGACAAAGAACAGAGTGGATCCCTCGCTGACCCGGGCATGGGCCGCGACCGCCACCACAACGCCGTCACAGCGCGCCGCAACCGGCGTCAGCGGGAAGCCGGAATCCTCCAGACGGCAGACCTCGCCCAGGCGCTGGCCCTGGCGTACCTCGTCGCCCAGCCGCACGTGCGGGGCGAAGAGGCCGCCCACAGGAGCCACCACCGTATTCTCCGGCCGGGCCATGGTGAGCAGGACCGAGCGGCTCGGCGGCACCGGTCCGCGCAGCAGGCCCAGGTGGCGCAGCAGGTGCGTCGCGGCGGCCCGCGCGACCGCAACCGAGTCCGGCGTGAGGCGCCCGGCGCCGCCGAGCTCCGAGGAGAAGCAGCGCTTGCCGAGCGCTCGGGCGGCGCCCTCGATCGTGCCGCTGTGTTGCATCCCCTCACCCAGCTCGCCCTCGTCGAAGACGATGGCGTAGGGCGCGTCCATCGCCATCAGCGCCGCGACATCGGCCTCGCTCGCGGTCGAGCCGAGCCGGCCCTGCAGGTTGCTCGACAGCACGAACTCCATCTCGTTGCCGCCGGAGTGGATGTCGAGCAGTGCCGTCGCCGGCAGGATGCACTTCCGCCAGAGGAAGCGCGCGATCGCGGCGCTCGGTCCTTTCGCACCCTCGCGCGGCGGGAAGACCCGGTTGATGTCGGCGCCGTCGAGGGGCGAGGTGCGCTGGCCCGCGAGCGCCGCCGGCCGGTTCAGCGTCGGCACGACGATGAGGCGCCCGTGCACGTCCTCGGCCGAGAGCACGCGGCAGAGCGCGGCCGCGGTCCACTGGCCCTCGTACTCGTCGCCATGCGTGCCGCCGGTCACCAGCACGGTGGGACCGGCGTCGTCGCCGAGGCTGACCACCGGCAGCTCCAGGCGGCCGTCCTCCCAGGCGATCTCGACCAGCACCTGCTGCCGCTGGCCGGCGAAGGGGTCGAAGGCCTCGGCCGCGATCCGCTGCCAGTCGCTCATCGGCTCGTCTCCCTGTACTCTTGCGTCATCGCAGCGGCCGGCGGTCCGGCGATCCATGGCCGCGGGCGAAAGCGAACTTCGAGGGCTTCCGGGCGGTCGGCTCAGGATGATCGGCAAAGTCAGCGATATCGACCTCCGCCTGCTGCGCGTCTTCGTCGCCATCGTCGAGTCCGGCGGCTTCGCGCTGGCGACCGCGCGGCTGAACGTCTCGGAGTCCACCATCTCCTCGCACATGGGCGACCTGGAGAAGCGGCTGGGCCTCAGGCTCTGCGAGCGAGGCCGGGCCGGCTTCAAGCTGACCGCCGACGGCGAGCGGGTCTACGAGGCCGCGGTCGCGCTGCTCGAGCGCCTCGACGACTTCCGCGACCAGCTCGCCGCCTTGACGCAGCATCCCGGCGGCACGCTGCGCGTCGGCGTGCCGGACGGCGTCTACGGCAGCGAGACCCTGCCGGTCACCCGCTGGCTGGGGCGGCTCGCCGCCGAGGCGCCGGAGATCCTGCTCGACCTGCAGTGCCTGGAGCCGCGCACGCTGGAGCGCAAGGTCAGCGACGAGGAGCTGCACCTGGCCTTCGGTCCAGAGCACCGGCGCATCGCCGGCCTCGACTACCTGCCGCTGCCCCCGGAGACGAACCTGCTCTATTGCGCCGCCGGCCATCCGCTCTTCCTGCGCGAGGACGCGAGCATCACGCGCGACGAGCTGCAGCGCTCCGGCCTGCTGTCGCGCGGCTACCTGGAGAGCTTCGACGCCGACTTCTTCGACGCCGAGGCGCATCGCGCCACGGTGCATCACATCGAGGCCGCGCTGCTGCTGATCGCCACCGGCCGTTTCGTCGGCTTCCTGCCCGAGCACGTGGCGGCACCCGAGGTGGCGGCCGGCCGGCTGCGTGCGCTGAAGCCGAAGGAGATCCGCCTGGTCGTCCCCTTCTCGATGATCACCAAGCGCTCGCGCACCAACGATCCCCGTGTGCGGCGATTCCGGGCGCTGATCGAGGAGGATCTGGGACTGCGGAGAGTGGGATAGTCGGTCTTGCACTAAAGATGTCTTCCCGGCCAAGCGAAGCGCGAGCCGGGATCCATGCATGCAGTTGCGCGGTGGGGTTCCGCGCTTCCGTCTGAATGGATCCCGGATAAGCGCTGCGCGCTTTCCGGGAAGACAAAATAGGGCGAGGTGAGTTACGCCAATCCCACGCGCGGCAGCGGTGCGCTCTCATCGCAGGGCCTCTGCCGAAGAACCTCCGTCAGCTCCCGTACCACGGCGGGCCGCTCGGTGAAGACGTTGTCCATCTGCTCCGGGTCTTCCCGCAGGTCGTAGAGCTCGCCGGCGCCGGAGTTGAGCTCCAGCGTCAGCACCCAGCGCGCGGTCCTGACCGTGCGCAGGCGCAGCTCTTCCTCCCGGTCGAGGAAGGCCATGTCCCATTCCATGATCGCGCCGTCCCGCGTTTCTGCGCAGCCGGCAAGCAGCGCGTTCAGGCTGCGGCCGTGCAGCGGAGCGGCGAGTCCCGCGCGCTCGAGCACGGTGGGCGCGATGTCGAGCGTGGAGACCGGCTCCCGCACTACCTGGCCCGCGGCCACCCCCGGTCCCGCCGCGATCAGGCCGACGCGCAGCAGCCCCTCGTAGGCGCAGGGGCCCTTCAGCAGGAGGCCGTGGTCGCCCAGGAAGTCGCCGTGGTCGCTGGTGACCAGCACCAGGGTGTCGTCGGCGATGCCTTCGTCCCGCAAGGCCTGCAGGATGCGGCCGATGGCGTGATCCGCCAGCGCGATCATGCCGAAGTAGTTGGCGGTCATCGCCCGCAACAAGGCTTCCTCGCCGGGCCGGACGGTGAGGAAGGAGAAACCGTAGTCGCCGATCTCCAGCGCGGAGTCCGAGCGGCGCTCGACGAAGGCGCGGTGCCACCAGGGCCGTCGCTCCAGGTCGAGCGTGCGGTGGCGCGGCAGCTCGACCGCCGCCTCCGGATGCAGCGAGGCCCAGGGCTCCGGGCAGTCGAAGGGGTAGTGCGGGTCGGGAAAGGAGGCCCAGAGGCAGAGGGGCCGGTCGCGCGGTCGCTCGCGCAGCAGCGCGATCGTACGGTCCGCCACCCAGCTCGAGGTGTGCGCCTCGACCGGCAAATGCGAATGAAACGGCAGCGTGGCACGGTCCGGCGTCGGCGAGCCCTCCTTGTAGAGCTCGAGCTTCTCCGGCCCGCGGCCGTCGGCGAAGAACCAGTGCTCGTAGTGCAGACCGTAGGGCGGTTCCAGCAGGCGGAAGAGACTATGGCCGAAGCAGAGCAGCTCGACCTCCTGGAAGCCCATGTAGGGACCGCGCCAGCGTTCGCCGAAATGGCGGCTGCTCTGCTTGTTCTCCGGCCGGCCGGACTCGCCCTCGAAGAGCGTTTGCGTCGAGAAGTGCGCCTTGCCCACGAAGCGCGTCGCCCAGCCGGCATCGGCCAGCCGCTGCGCGAAACCCCGCGCACCTATGGTTTCGGGCAGGTCGATGCCGTTGTCGCGCACGCCGTGCGTCAGCGGCAGCAGCCCGGTCAGGATCGAGGCACGCGCCGGCTGACAGACCAAGTTCGGCGCGATGCAGGCGGCAAAGCGGGTGCCGCGCGCGGCCAGCGCGTCGAGGTTCGGCGTCCGCACCCTCCGCTCGCCGCCGAAGCAGTCGCCGCGCTGCTGATCGGTGGTGATGAGGAGGACGTTCATGGGTGTCTAACTATGAGACCCTTGGCCGATCCTTCGAGGCCCGGCTGCGCCGGGCACCTCAGGATGAGGTCCTTGTTTGTCTACAAACACACAACCTCATCCTGAGGTGGCCGCGCAGCGGCCCTCGAAGGATCGGCCAAAGGGCTCGCTGCCGAAGCTCACAGCGCCGCCAGCACGCGGTCGATGCGCTGCAGGCCCTCCTGCAGCTCGTGACTGTCCCCGCCGATGCCGATGCGGACGTGGCCTTCGAGCCCGAACCAGGCGCCGGCGACGATGAAGGTGCTCTCCTTCTCGCGCAGCATGGTGGAGAGCGCCTCCGAGCCGATCGGGAAGTCGTAGCGGATGAAGGCGACGCCGCCGGCTTCGGGCGGCTGCCAGGAGAGGCGGTTGCCGTGGCTCGCCACCCAGTCGCCGACGATCTTGAGGTTGCGTTCCAGGATGACGCGCGAGCGCTCCAGGAGCTGCCGGCGCCGCGACGGCTCCAGCACGCGCGTGGCGACGTACTGGCTGACCGGCGTGGTGCCGATGGTGGTGTAGTCCTGCCGGCGCCGCGCTTCCTTCGCGAAGTCGCCGGAGGCCACCAGCCAGCCGAGGCGCAGGCCGGAGAAGGCCAGCGCCTTGGAGACGCTGCCGGTGACGATGACCTTGTCGTAGCGGCCCCAGAAGGAGGTCGTCTCCGGCCGTCCGCCGAGCTCCGAGCCGCGGTAGATCTCGTCGGAGAGGATCCAGGCATCGGCCTTGCGCGCAGCGTCGACCACCGCAGTCATCTCGGCCGCGGTCAGGATGTGTCCGGTCGGATTGTTCGGGTGACAGATCAGGATGACCTTGGTACCCGGCACGACCGCGCGCTTCAGGCTCTCGACGTCGAGCGCCCAGCCGCGGTCGGAGTCCAGATGAAAAGGCGTCAGCTCCGCGCCCAGCGACTTCGCCACACCGTGGATCTGCGTGTAGTTCGGCAACATGGCGGCGGCCCGGTTGGCCCCTGGGCCGCCCTCGCCGAAGAGCGTCCAGGCGGCGACGAAGTTGGCCTCGGCCGAGCCGGCGCCGACCAGGATGTTGTCGCTGGTCGCACCGGGATAGAGCCCGGCGATCGCCTTGCGCAGCGCCGGCGTGCCATCGGTGTGGCCATAGCCCTGCGAGAGGTCGAGGACCTCCTCGCGCTCCGCCGCGGTCAGGAAGGCGCGCAGCGTCATCGGCTTCACGCCGCTTTCGGTCAGGTTGATCTCGACGGTGTTCTCATAGAGCGTCTGCATGCGCTCCAGGAGGAAAGTCTCCAGCGTCACGTAACGCGCTCCCGCTTCAGTACTGCTTTCGCGATCTCGATGTCCTGCACGGCAACGCCGGTCAAGTCCGCCACGGTGATCGCGCGGTGGCTCGGCCGGCCGACGGCTTCGCCGGCGATGACGGCGCCCAGCTCCACCACCCTGGACTCGTCGATCGCGCCGGCCTGCAGCGCCTGATGGATCTCGCCGCGCACGCGGCACTGTGGGATCGCGTCGGCCACCACGCGATCGGCGCGGGCCAGGAGGTCGGCCGCCAGCTCCTGCTTGCCCTCGGTGTCGGAGCCCATGGCGGTGATGTGCGTGCCGGGACGGATGTCGGCGGCGGTGAGGAGCGGCCTGTCCGCCGCGGTGGCAGTGACGATCAGGTTGGCCTCGGCCGCGACTGCGGCGGGCGAGGGGACCACCTGCACCTCGAAGCCGGCGCGCTTGAGGTCGGCGGCGCAGGCCTCGGCGCGCTCCGGCCGGCGAGCCCAGAGCAGGAGACGCCGGCAGGGCGTCACTTTCTGCAGCATCTCCGCTTGCATGCGCGCCTGCGTGCCGGCGCCCAGCACGCCGATGGCCTTCACCTCGCGTGGCCCCAGGTGCCTGGCGGCGACCGCGCCGGCGGCTGCGGTGCGCACGTTGGTGAGATGTCCTTCGTCCAGCAGGACGGCGCGCGGCAGCCCGGTGCCGGCATCGAAGACCAGCATCAGGCCGGAGTTGCCGGGCAGGCCCTTGTCCGGGTTGCGGTAGAAGCCCGTTGCCACCTTGATGACGAAGACGTCGTCGCCCTTGATGTAGCCGTACTTGATGTGCGCCTCGCCCGGCGGATCGTCGAACAAGAGCTCGCCCACGGGGGGGACGATCGACCTGCCGGCGGAGTAGGCGACGAAGGCCCGCTCCATCGCGCCGATCACGTCGACGCCCTGCAGGCGCCGCTCGATCTCGTCGCGCGTGATCACTTCACCCCCTTGGTTGTTCCTGGGCATCAGTCGCCCACCCCCGCGGCTTCGCAGACGATCTCCATCGAGGTGACGAGTGCCTTGGCGGCGAGCCAGGCGCGCTCCTCGATCAGCTGCCCGTCGGCATCGAGCGTGCCGAGACCGGGCGTGACGAACATGTTGCCCGAATAGACCGTGGCCGGCGACACGCCCATCGCCTCGTTCGCCAGCACGATGGGATTGGTGTCGGAGAAGAAGTCCTCGAGCGTCGAGATCGGGATGCCGAAGTCGCGCTTTTCCCAGGTCTTCTCGTAGTTCAACTCGGTGCCGCCCCAGGCGTAGGACCTGGTGAGGCGGATGGCCTTCGCCAGGTCCTTGTGGCGGAAGTCCCTGAGACACTCCTCGAGGATTGCGTGAAACCGGTCGATCGGGTCGGTGACGAACTGCGGACGATCCTTCAGCACGCGCAGGTAGGCGATCAGCGAGATGATCGCGTCGCGGCCCGGGTCGGCGAAGGCATAGAGCGCCTT
>DATEDK010000201.1:0-6488 GCA_035281685.1 Kiloniellales bacterium
CGTTCGGCAGTACGGCAGTGACCTTGTAACCGGCGCCGCGCCAGGTCTCGTCGAAGAAAAGGCCGAGCTTGGCAGTCCGATCGCCGTCGCTGCGTGTCGGCCAGTAGCCGGAGCCGGTGTGCGACGCGTTCAGCTCGCCCACCATCTCGCTCAGCAATTCAGCGAAATCGAAGCCGTTGGTGACGTGCGGCAGGAAGCGCCGGTAGGCCTCGCCGTAGGCCGCCCAGTCCACATGGTGCATGTCGCGGCTGTAGAACTTCGTCGCGGTCAGACGCCAGACATGGTCGAAGATGTGCGCCCGCTCCGCTCCTTCGTCGAGGCGCATTTCGGCCTCGTAGGAGAGGTAGTTCGTGGTGCCATCGGCCAGCGAGATCGCGTAGAAGCCCCAGGGCGAAGGCATGTAGAGCGACAGCTCGTCGGGTGAGACCTCGGCGTCGATCCAGTCGACCGGAAGGTCGGTGAACAACTGTTGCAGCGACTGCGAGCGATGCCGGTAGACATAGCCGCTGGCGGTGTAGCTGTTCTCCACCGCGGGTTCGTAGGTGATGAAGACCAGGGCTTCGCCACCTTCGATCAGCTGGAAGAAACCGATCGAGGTGGAGAAGGGCGTGATGCGGTAGACGCGCCGCTCGACGCCGTCGAGTTCCAGCTCGAGCATGTCGATGCCTTCTTCCGCCCCGACGTTCTCGACCTCGGCTTCGGCAGCCGCCGCTTCGGCCTCCGCCCACTCCTTGTCGAGCAGGCGCCGGTAGTTCGTCGGCCCGAGCTCGATGCGGTCGGCTGCCTCGCGCGTCACCGCCGCCACCAGCACGTCGACCTGATCCGGATTGGTGTCGGTGCGACGCAGACCGAGAAGGTCGGATTGCCAGACGACATAGCGGCCGTCCGGTGACCACTGGCACTCGAGGTCATAGAACCCGTTCGGCACCAGCACCTTCGGCGGCTGGTTGCCGCGCGTGTCGACCACCGCGATGTCGGGATGCTCGGGGCTGGGTGCGTAGCTGGTGCAGAGCCAGCGGCCATCCGGCGACCAGTCGTAGGTGATGTCGCCGTCGGAATAGGAGTAATTGTACTGCTCGCCCAGCACGGTCTTCACCGAGCCGTTATGGCGGTCCAGCACGCTCAGGAACTCGCGGTCCTTCAGGAAAGCGATCCGCTCGCCGGTCGGGTCGTAGAGCGGCTGGAACTCGTCGGCCGGCGTGTCCAGCAGCACGGATTCCTCGATCAGCGTGGCATCGAAGAAGTCCGGCTCCTCGTCCAGCGCGATGGCGCTCTCGTAGAGGCCCCAAGAGCCGTTGCGCTCGCTTGCATAGATCAGGCGGCGGCCGTCCGGGCTGAAGGAGACGCTGCGCTCCTGCTCGACCGTGTCGGTGATGCGCCGGGTGACGCTGCCGTCAATCGACATGACGAAAACCTCGCCACGCACGACGAAGGCGATCTCCTCGCCGGACGGCGAGACGTCGAACTCGCTGGCGCCGTAGTCGAAGGTGACGAAGTGCGGCCCGGCGTCGAGCGTGTCGCGCGGCAGCACGATGCCGACCTTGGCCGGCGCATCGGCGCCCGCCGCCAGACGCCAGATTTCCCCATCCCAGGCGTAGACGAGGTCGCCGCCCTTGCTGATGGAGAGGAAGCGGACCGGGTGGGTGTCATGCGAGGTGACCTGCTCCTCGGCTGCACCGGTCGCGAGGTCGCGGCGCCAGACGTTGAAGCTCCCGGAGCGTTCGGAGAGCCAATAGACCGCCCGCTCGTCCGGGCTCCAGACCGGATTGCGGTCCTCGCCCTCGAACGTCGACAGCTTCGTGAAGGAACCGTCGGCCTCGTTGTAGAGCCAGATGTCGCGCGCCTGTGCCGACACTTCATGTTTGCGCCAGTCCTGCTCGATGCCCGGCTGGTCCTCGTAGAGGATCCGGCCGCCTCCGGGGGCTTCCTGCGCCTCGTGCGCCATGAGCGGCAGCACCATCCGCTCGCGTCCGCCGGCCGCAGGGACGGCGTAGAGCTGCGCATGCTGGTTCAGGCTCGGCGCCGTATAGGTCGCCTGCGCGTCGCCCAGGCGCCAGGAGAGGAACAGCACCTCGGCGCCGTCGGCCGTGAAGCCGCTCGGCAGATCGTCGCTGGAGTGCGCGGTCAGCCGCGTCGCGGCGCCGCCCGCGGCCGGGGTGATGAAGACGTCGAGGTTGCCGAAGCGGTCGGCGGCGAAGGCGATGGACTGGCCGTCGGGCGACCAGACCGGACGCGTCGCATAGACGTCGCTGGTGATGAGTGGGCGCGCCGTACCGCCCTCGGCGGGCACGACATAGAGCGAACCGTCGTAGGCGAAGGCGATGGAGCTGCCGTCCGGCGAGACCGCGGGATAGCGCAGCCAGAGCGGAGGATTGGCCTCGGCAGCGAAGCTGGGGGAGCTTCCGGCAAGGACAGCCGAAACGACGAGAGCCAAGCACCAGCCGCGCATCGCAGATCTCCCCCCGCAGGTTGTTCTGGCGTGGGGGAGACTAGCGCAGGCTCCGCGGCAGGGCGACGACCTTTGGCAAGTCGCCTGTGAACTCGATCACTAGGCGGCGGCGCTCTTCCGCCCCGCCAGGTTCTGCTCGATGAAGTCCCAGTTGATCAGGTGGTCGAGGAACGCCTGGATGAACTTCGGGCGCTCGTTCTGGTAGTCGAGATAGTAGGCGTGCTCCCAGACGTCGAGCGTCAGCAGCGCGGTCTCGCCGTTGGCGAGCGGATTGTCGGCGTTGCTGGTGTTCTTGACCGCGAGCTTGCCGTCGCGGCCCAGCACCAGCCAGGTCCAGCCGCTGCCGAAGTTGGCCTTCGCGCACTTCGCGAAGGCTTCCTCGAAGCCGCCGTCCACTTCCTGCAGGCGTCGCTTCAGACCGGCGCTGGGCTTGCCGGCTTTCGGGCTCATGCACTGCCAGAAGAAGGTGTGATTCCAGACCTGCGCCGCCTGGTTGAAGAGCTTCTGCTTGCCCTCCTTCTTCGCCGCCAGGATCACCTCTTCAAGATCCTTCTTCTCCAAGGGGGTTCCGGCGATCAACTCGTTGGTCTTCCTCACGTAGGCGGCGTGGTGCTTACCGTGGTGGAACTCGAGAGTCTTGGCCGAGATGTGCGGTTCCAGCGCGTTCTTCGCATAGGGCAGCGGCGGAAGGGTGAAGGCCATGGTGCAATCTCCTGACTGCGGTGTTGCTTATCCTGGGCGTGCCCGAGGAATTTGCAGCCGAAACAGGCGGTTGCTTGGCCGGGTTCCGGAGAAAGACAAAGGGGCGCAGGCCCCTGGCCTGCGCCCCCTTGCGCCCAAGCCGGACTAGATCAGATGCGTGGCACCAACCATGGCGAAGAGCATGGGAACCGAGAGCACCATGTTCGTACGCGAGAACAGCATCGCGGTGCGGGCCGCCTTGGCCTTCGCCTCCGCCGTGCCGTCGACGATGCCCAGCGCCACCTTCTGATTCGGCCAGATCACGAACCAGACATTGAAGGCCATCACCAGACCCAGCCACACGCCGATGCCGAGCAGCGTGTAGTGGAAGTCGGCGAAGGCGCCGCCGTCGGTGACGATGCCGAGCGTGATGACCTCCACGAAGTACTCGTTGATGAGCGCCAGCAGGATACCGAAGAGCACGGTGAAGGCGGCGGACCAGCGGAACCAGAAGAGAGCCTGCGGCGCCACGAACTTGGAGACCGCCGGCTTCTGCTCTGCCGGAATCTTCGGCATCGCGATCATCTGCACGAAGTTGAAATACCACAGCAGACCGATCCACATGACGCCGGCGATGACGTGCAGCCAGCGCAGGAGGAAGGACCAGAAGCTGGCCGGGCCGCCCATGCTCAACCCGCCGACGCCATTCCAGATGAGATAGAGCACGATCAGCAGCGCCGCGAGCACGAAGCCGGTGAGCACGGCGCGCGGCAGGTTGCTCAGTATGTTTGCCATCGACCCCTCCAGATGGGACCTTGCGGCCCTCGATGATTGATCGGGGCGCTGCGCTCGCCGGAGTCGCAGCCCTCACCCCTCGGCAAACCTTACGTGCGAGGCCGGACTTTGCCAAGGCAAGCGGGGCTGGATGCAAGCCGGGACATGGTCTTGCAGCTCGCAGGCGAGCTGCGCCGGGTCGATCCCGACCGCTGCCTGACCGTGCTCGCCGCGCCGCCGCCACCGCAGCTGGCCCAGCCGCTGCTGGCGCTCTATCTGCTGAACGCCGAGCTCGCGCGCTGCACCGAGGTGAAGCAGGGCCCGCTGCTGGCCACCCTGAAGCTCAAGTGGTGGCACGACGCGCTTGATGAAGCCGCCGCCGGCCGGCCGCGCGAGCAGCCGGTGCTGCAAGCGCTTGCCGCACCCCTGGCCGAGAGACGGTTGCCGATGGTGGCGCTGCAGTCGCTGATCGAGCTGCGGCTGACCGAGTTGGAGGAGCGCCCTTTCGCCGATCTCGAGGCGATGGCGAGGCACGCTTCGGCCAGCGGCGGGCGGCTGAATGGCCTGGCGGCACGCCTGCTGGGCGGCGGCGACGGGGAGATCGCAGCGGCCGAGCATGTCGGCACCGCCTTTGCACTGATCGGGCTGCTGCGCGCGGCCGGGCATCATGCCGCGCTCGGCCGCCAGCTCCTGCCGGCTGATGCGCTTGATCGGGCACAGGCGACGTTCCAGTCGCTGCGCGAGGGTAGGGACGGGGCAGCGCTGGCACCGCTGGCGCGCATGATCGCGGCCAGAGCCGCCGCCGAGCTCGTCGCGGCGCGGCGCCGGCAGCCGCGCTTGCCGGGCCGGCGCGCAGCACCCTTCCTTTTGGCTCCGCTGGTCGACGGCTACCTGCGTCGCCTGGCCAATGGCGGCTTCGATCCCTTCACGCCCGGGTTCGTGCGCCGTGCGCCCGGAGGGGCCTGGCGGCTGCTGGCGCATCGTCTGAAAGGACGCACATGAGCTCGGCTGGGTCGCCGAGAAGCTGATGCAACGGGAGTAGGTGACTCCCTCCACCAGCGAAGCTGGGGGAGGGCTGGGGAGGGGGTCGAGACGAAGCAGCTTCAGACGTCGACACCCCCTCCCTAACCCTCCCCCAGCTTCGCTGGTGGAGGGGATATCACGCTGCTTCCCTGAATCCCTCGATCCAGCGCGTCAGATCGCGCCGGGCGCGAGCGATGACCAGCGGGCGCCTGGCCTTGCCCTTCAGGGGACGGCCGCGCCGGTCGCGCGGCTCCTCCTCGGGCGAGAGTGGCGGGAAGAGGCCGAAGTTCACGTTCATCGGCTGGAAGCTCCCGGCATCGGCGCCGCCGGTGATGTGCGCGAGAAGCGCGCCCAGCGCGGTCGTTTCCGGCGGGCGCGTGAGTGCCTCTCCGAGCCGCTCGGCCGCGGCGAAGCGGCCGCAGAGCAGCCCGATCGCGGCACTCTCGACATAGCCCTCGACGCCGGTGATCTGGCCGGCGAAGCGCAGTGCCGGGCGCGCTTTCATGCGAAGCCAGGGGTCGAGCAGCTTCGGCGAATTGATGAAGGTGTTGCGGTGCAGCCCGCCCAGCCGCGCGAACTCCGCCTGCTCCAGCCCGGGGATCAGGCGGAAGATGCGCAGCTGCTCGCCATGCTTCAGCTTGGTCTGGAAGCCCACCATGTTGAAGAGCGTGCCCAGCGCGTTGTCCTGGCGGAGTTGCACGACGGCATGCGGCCGGCGCTGCCGGTGCGGGTCGAAGAGGCCGACCGGCTTCATCGGGCCCCAGCGCAGCGTGTCGGGACCGCGCTCGGCCATGACCTCGATCGGCAGGCAGCCCTCGAAGTAGGGCGTCGTGCTTTCCCAGTCCTTGAACGAGGTCTTCTCGGCAGCGGCGAGCGCCTCCAGGAACCGCGCATACTCCGCCTTGTCGAGGGGGCAGTTGATGTAGTCGGCACCGTCGCCGCCCGGGCCGGTCTTGTCGTAGCGCGACTGGAACCAGGCCTTGGAGAGGTCGATGGTCTCACGGTGCACGATCGGCGCTATGGCGTCGAAGAAGGCGAGGTACTCCTCGCCCGCGAGCCTGCGGATCGCCTCGGCCAGCGCCGGCGAGGTCAGCGGGCCGGTGGCGACGATCACGCTGTCCCAGGCCTCGGGCGGCAGACCCTCGATCTCGCCGCGCTCGATGCTGATGCGTGGATGCTGCTGCAGGCGGGCGGTCACCGCGGCCGAGAAGCCGTCGCGGTCGACGGCGAGGGCGCCGCCCGCCGGCACCTGATGCGCGTCGCCCGCGGCCAGGATCAGCGAACCCAGCCGCCGCATCTCCTCGTGCAGCAGGCCGACGGCATTGGTCTCCGCGTCGTCGGAGCGGAAGGAGTTGGAGCAGACCAGCTCGGCCAGGCCGTCCGTCTTGTGCGCCGGCGTCGCGCGCAGCGGGCGCATCTCGTGCAGCACCACGGGCGCGCCCTGCTCGGCGATCTGCCAGGCGGCCTCTGAGCCTGCGAGCCCGCCGCCGATCACATGGATAGGTCGCATCATCCCCTCCCTCTAAGCGCCCGTCGGGCCGAATGAAAGTCGGGGGCTGCA
>DATEDK010000202.1:0-3446 GCA_035281685.1 Kiloniellales bacterium
AGAAGCTCGAGGTTCTGGCACGGCGCTACATGCGCGACCTGCGCCGCGCGGCCAACATCGAGATCCGCATCTGACGGACCTGCCGACGCTCGCCGAGACGGTCCGGCGCCACGGCCTCATAACCTCGAAGGCCCTGGGACAGCACTTCCTGCTCGACCTCAACCTGACGCGCCGTATCGTGCGCCAGGCGGGCGAGCTTGCCGGCGCAGACGTCGTCGAGGTCGGCCCGGGTCCCGGCGGCCTGACACGTGCGCTGCTGGAGAGTCCCTGCCGTCAGGTGTTCGCGGTGGAGAAGGACCGGCGCTGCCTCACCGCCCTGGCCGAGCTGGCCGCTGCCTATCCCGGGCGCCTCGCCATCATCGAGGGCGACGCGCTGAAGCTGGAGACCGCCGCGCTCGGCCGGGCGCCGCGGCATGTCGTCGCCAACCTGCCTTACAACGTCGGCAGCGAGCTGCTGGTCGGCTGGCTGCATGCCCTCGCCGCCGATCCCGCCGTGCTCGCCGGCTTGACGCTGATGTTCCAGAAGGAAGTGGCGCTGCGCCTGGCGGCCAGGCCACGCAGCGCCGACTACGGCCGCCTCTCCATCCTGACGCAGTGGCTCTGCGAGGTGCGGCTGGCCTTCGACGTCAAGCCCGCCGCCTTCGTGCCGCCGCCGCAGGTGACGTCGACCGTGGTGCGCCTCGTTCCGCGTGCGCAGCCGCTGGCGGCGGCGGCGCTCGCCGACCTGGAACGGATCACGGCCGCCACCTTCGGCCAGCGCCGCAAGATGCTGCGGCAAAGCCTGCGGCAGCTGACGCCGCACCCCGAAGCGCTGCTGGCGGCGGCCGGCATCGAGCCGACGCGCCGCCCGGAAGAGCTGGACGTCGAGGCATTCTGTCGCCTCGCCCGCCTCCTGCGGCAGCCCGGCTTGTGAGCGGCGGCGCCCTCCACTAGCGTCGCCAGCCGTGCGGACCGCGACCCCCTTCCCGCTCACCGCCGGCCTGGTCCTGGCGGTGTCGCTCCTGATGGCACTGGCAGCGGCCGCGCTTGCCGACGACGGGCTCGTCGAGCGCGTCGAGTCGAAATACAACACCATCCTGATCTACAAGCGCGGCCCCCTGGTCTCGCTGACCTTCGGCTACAACGACCGCATCTACACCGAGAGCACGGCCAACACCGAGGACCCGCTCGAGCTGCCGGTCACCTACACGCGTTACATGACCGCGGCGCTGCTCTACGTCACCGAGCCCAAGGACATCCTGGAGATCGGCTTCGGCGGCGGCACGACCGCCTCCTACCTGCACCGTCACCTGCCGGAGGCGACGATCACCAGCGTCGAGCTCGACGACAAGGTGGTCGAGCTCGCGGAGAAGTACTTCGGCGTGAAGGCCGAGCCCGGCCTCGACATCGTCAACCGGGACGGCCGCCTGTTCATGATGACCGACGGCCGGCTGTTCGACGCCATCCTGGTCGACGCCTACCGCGGCCCCTTCGTGCCCTTCCACCTGATGACGGTGGAGTTCTACGAACTGGCGAGGCTGCACCTGAAGCCGGGCGGCGTGCTGGTGCAGAACGTCGAGCCCACCACCATGCTGTTCCCCGCCTCGGTCGCGACCCTCTCCGCGGTCTTCGACAACGTGGAGTTCTACGTCGCCGGCGGCAACGTCGTGACCGTCGCCTACGACGGGCCGCAGCGTACCGAGGTCGAGCTGCGCGTGCAGGGCGAGGCGCTGCAGGAGAGGTACGGCTTTCGCTATGCGATGCCCGACCTCCTGACCGCGCGACGCTTTCTGGGCGAGCAGCCGACCGAGGAGCCGCTGACCGACGACTTCGCGCCGGTCGAGGCGCTGCGCGCCATCGAGCGGCACAACGAGAAGTGGGTCGAGCCTTGATCGGTGCCGGGCGCCTCGTCGCCATCCAGCTCATCGTGTTCATGCTGGGCGCCGTCGTCATGGGCTTCGAGATGCTGGCGACGCGCTATCTCTATCCCTACTTCGGCGGCTCGATCGAGACCTGGGGCGCGCTCATCGCCACGGTGCTGGCCGCGCTGATGCTGGGCTACTTCATGGGCGGCTATCTCGCCGACCGTACCGCCAACCTGGGCCTCTGCGCGCTGCTCGTGGTCGTGGCCGCGCTCTGGATCGCCGCCATGCCGTGGAGCGCCGACGCGATCTTCCTCAGGCTGATGACCGATGTCGGCGACGGCGCCGCCGTCACGATCCTCGCCTCGGCGATCCTGCTGGCGGTGCCGCTCGCCATGCTGGGGACGCTGCTGCCCTTCGTCATCCGCGTGACCATCGCCGATACGCAGCATGCCGGGCGCGTCGCCGGCTTGAGCTACGCCGTCTCCACCTTCGGCAGCATCTTCGGCACGCTCTTCGTCACCTTCACGCTGATCCCGAGCTTCGGCGTGCGCGCCATCACGCTCATGCTGGCCGGCGCCTGTGCGGTGGGCGCGCTCGGTCTCTTCCTGCTGCGCCGGCGATGAGGCGGCTCCTCGTCCTGCTGGCGCTGTTCGCGTTGCCCGCGCACGCCCAGGAGCCGGGCGTGCTCGACCCCGAGGCCTACTATCCCGAGGGCCTCTTCTGGGACCAGCGGACGGGCGCGCTCTTCTACGCCGAGATGACGCGCGAGCGCGTGCGCCGCTGGCAGGACGGCACGTTCACCGATTTCGTGGCGACCGAGTCCTGCGGCCCCACAGCCGTCGCGCGCGCCGGCACTGTCTTCGTGATCGCCTGCCACCTGGGCGGCCACCTGCTGATCGTCGACGAGGCGGGCACGCTGGTGGAGCGCATCTTCGAGAGCTCCAATGGGCGGAACCTCGTCGACCCCAACGATCTTTCGGGCGACGGCACCGGCGTCTACGTCAGCGACTCTGGCAGCTTCTCGCCGACCGCGCCCGCGACCGGCGCTCTGCTCTACTGGCAGCCCGGCCACCCGCTGCGGCTGCTCGCGACCGGCCTCCAGTACGCCAACGGCGTGCTGGCCGATCCCGAGCATGGTCGCCTGCTCGTCTCCGAGCACCTGGCGCGACGCATCCTCTCCTTCCCGCTCCGCGGACCCGGTGAGATAGAGATGCCCAGCGTCTTCGCCGATATCTCGGCGCTGATGCAGGTGCAGGATCCCTGGACCGGACCGGACGGCCTCGACCGCGGGCCGGACGGGCGCATCTATGCCGGCATCTACGCCGGGGCGCGCGTGCTGGCCTTCGATCCCGACGGCAAGGCGCTGGGCCAGTTCGCGCTGCCGATGACCTTCACCACCAGCGTCGCGGTGGCGGGCGACGGCCGAAGCCTTTTCGCCTGCGGCGCCTACGACAACCGCCTGGCGCCCTATCTCGGACCGGTGCTGCAGTTTCCGGTGACGGCGATGCAGCCGGTCGCGCCTTGACCGGTGGCCTTCGACCAACGACCGACCGACACCCCTCACCCTATCCCTCTCCCCGCTTCGCGCCGCTTCGCGGGGCG
>DATEDK010000203.1:0-4635 GCA_035281685.1 Kiloniellales bacterium
CCAGGTGCAGACCTTCCTGCCCTCGCCCATGGCGACGGCGACCGCGATGTACCACTCCGGGGTCAACCCCCTGCGTGCGGTGCGCCGGGGCGGCTCGGAGCCGGTCGCCGCGGTGAAGGGCCTGACGCAGCGTCGGCTGCACAAGGCCTTCCTGCGCTACCACGACCCGGAGAACTGGCCGGTGCTGCGCGACGCGCTGAGGCGGATGGGCAGAGCCGACCTCATCGGGCCCGGCAAGGAGCACCTCGTCCCCGCCGGCCAGCCGCTGCGCTCGACACCGAAGCCGCGCGGCAAGTTCCAGAAATTCACGACGAAAGGCATCCACCGGTAAGTCGGTCTCTGCACCTCTTTTCTTGTCTTCCCGGAAAGCGCGCAGCGCTTATCCGGGACCCATGCCGAGTGCAGCGGACCACAGTGTTCCGCGCTGACCCATTCATGGGTCCCGGATAGCCGCTGCGCGGCTTCCGGGGAGTCAGCTTTGGGTGAAGGGCGCGCCACCTTGACTCCCCGTGCCCGGCCCCGAGACTCGCGGCAACCGCGAGGAGCGCGTCCATGAAATTCCTGAAGGTCGAGACGCCGAAGCTGCCCGAGCGCGCGATCTACGATCACTTGCTGCAGGCCTATGGCCTGCCGGGCAGCCTCTCGCGGCTGGAAGGCGAGCGCGACCAGAACTTCCGCCTCACAGAAGCCGAAGGCCGGCGCTGGGTGGTGAAGGTGGTGAATCCGGAGGAGCCGGCCGCCATCGTCGACAGCCAGCTGCGCGCCCTCCTTCACCTCGAGGGCGTGGATCCCGGCCTGCCGGTGCCTCGCGTGCGCCGGACACGCGCGGGCGATGCCAGCGGTCGGCTGAACGGGCACCAGACCATCGTCCTCTCCTACTTGCCGGGTGAGATCATCGGCGATCGAATGCTCTCCCTCCAGCAGCTCGAGGCGATCGGCAGCCTGGTCGCACGCCTCGGCCGGGCGCTGCGCGGCTTCGCGCATCCGGCGACGCTGGATCGCGCGCTGCTCTGGGACAACCGCGAGGTTCCGCGTCTGCGCCCGCACCTCGGCACCTTCGCCAGCGCGCGGGAGCGGGAGATCGCCGCCCGCATACTGGACAAGGCCGAGTCCGAGACCTTGCCGCGCCTCGCAGCTCTGCGCGCGCAGGTGATCCACGGTGACGCTCATCGCCACAATGTGCTGATGAACGCCACCGGCGACCTTACCGGCGTGATCGATTTCGGCGACATGCTGCACGGGCCGCTGATCCAGGACCTGGCCAATGCCGCTGCTGACTTCCTGCGCCTCGAGGACGATCCGGCGGAAACCCTGGCGGCATTGACGCGAGGCTACGCTCGGATCACTGCGCTGGAGGAGGCGGAACTGAACCTGCTGTTGCCGATGGCGGAGATCCGCCTGCTGCAGACGCCGCTGATCATGAGCATTCGGGCCGCCTCCGGCACGCCGGGCGATGGCTACCTGCTGCAGCTTGCCCGGCGCTCGCTGCCGTTGCTGGAACGCTTCCACGACCCCGCCGAACGCGAGCGCCTGGTCTCAGCGGTTCGCTTCGCCGGTGGTGCGCCTGCGCAGGAGCGCCCGCGCGAGGACGTCGCACAGCTGTTGAAGCGCCGCCACCGGGTGATGGGCGAGCGCATGTACCTCTTCTACGATCCGCCACTGCACTTGGTGAAGGGCGATGGTGCCTGGCTCTACGACGGTGCCGGGCGGCGCTATCTCGACTGCTACAACAACGTGCCGCAGGTCGGGCACTGCCACCCGGCGGTCAGCGGCGCCATCGCCCGGCAGGCCCGCCGGCTCAACACCAACACGCGCTACCTGACCGATGAGGCGCTGGACTATGCCGAGCGGCTGATCGCTGGCGCCGGTCCGGGCCTCGACACCGTGCTCTTCGTCAACAGCGGCAGCGAGGCCAACGACGTCGCCTGGCGCATCGCCAAGACGGTGACCGGCCATCGCGGTGCCTTGGTGATGGACTTCGCCTACCACGGCATCACCGACGCCATCGACGCCTTCTCGCCCGCCAATGATCCCAAGGGCCGAGTGCAGCCACACATCCGCACGCTGCCCGCTCCCGACGGGTACCGCGGACCATACAAGACCGGCGAGAACGATCTCGGTCGGCGCTACGCGGCGCTGGCGGCAGCGCCGATCGCCGACCTGCAGGAGAAAGGCCTTGGCGTCGGTGCCTTCATGGTCGACAGCGCCTTCATGACCAACGGCATCCTGGCGCCGGTGCCGGACTACCTCGCCGGCGTGGCCGAGCAGGTGCGCGCCGCCGGCGGCCTCTTCATCGCCGACGAGGTGCAGGCTGGCTTCGGGCGCATGGGCACGCACTTCTGGGGTCATCGCCACCACGGCGTCACGCCCGACTTCATCACCATCGGCAAGCCCGCCGGCAACGGCCACCCGATCGGCGCGGTCATCACGCGCCGGGAGCTCTTCGCGCGTTTCCAGGACGAGGCCGGCTTCTTCTCCACCTTCGGCGGCAACAACGTCTCCTGCGCGGCCGGGCTCGCGGTGCTGGAGGTGATCGAGCGCGAAGGCCTGGTGGCCAACGCCACGAACACCGGCACGCGGCTGCGCGACGGCCTGCGCGGCCTGATGGCGAAGCACGAGATCGTTGGCGACGTGCGCGGCATCGGGCTTGCGGTCGGCATGGAGCTGGTCCGCGACCGCCGCACGCAGGAACCGGCCGCGGCCGAGACCAGGCGCCTCATCTCCCTGATCCGCGACGAAGGCGTGCTGGTCGGCAGCGAGGGCGTGCTCGGCAACGTGGTGAAGATCCGCCCGCCCCTGGTGCTCTCGCCGGAGCAGGCGGCGATGGCGGTGGCGGCCGTGGATCGGGCGCTGGCGAAGCTCTAACCTCTCTCCACGTCACCCCGGATGCACCGCAGCGCGCAGCGGTGCGGTGCTGATACGGGGCCATACCGAAGGAGAAACAAAGCGTCCCGGATCTGCGCAGCAGCACTACGTGCTGCAGCGCGTCCGGGATGACGGGGTGGGAAGGCTTACTGCTCCCCCTGCCGATCGAACACCACCCTGCCGTCCAACAAGGTCAGGTCCGCGGCCGTGTCCTTGAGATCCGCCACGCTCCGCTCGAAGGGATTGCCGTTCAGCACGGCGATGTCGGCGACCTTCCCCGCTTCCAGCGTCCCAAGCCGGTCATCGACGCCGCAGGCGTGGGCGCCGTTCTCGGTGTAGGCGGAGAGGGCCTCGGCCAAGGTCAGGCGCTCGTCGGCGCCCAACACCTCGCCGCCCAGCGTGGTGCGGCTGAGCGCGGCGTAGAGGTTGACGAAGGGGTTCACGTCGCTGACCGGCGTGTCGCTGCTCATCGCCGGCTTCAGGCCGCGGCGCTGCCAGCGCGCCATGGGATAGCACGCGGCCGAGCGCTGCTCGCCCAGCACGGAGAGGTAGGTGTCGCCGAAGTCGCGCACGAAGACCGGCTGCGGTGCTGGGATCAGGCCGAGACGCTGCATCTCCGCCATCTGCCGGTCATCGATGAAGCCGCAGTGCTCGATGCGATGGCGACGGTGACTGCAGGTGCCGTCGGCGCAGGCGCTGCGGAAGGAGCGCAGCGTCTGCTCGATGGCGGCGTCGCCGATCGCGTGCACGGCCACCTGGTAGCCGCGGTGATGGTAGTGCCCGACCATCTCGTCCAGCTCCCTGTCGGAGAAGACCAGCACGCCGAGCTCGCCGTTGGTGTAAGGCTTCGACATCGCCGCCGTGCAGCCGCCGGCACTGCCGTCGGTGAAGAACTTCACCGGCCCGACGCGCAGCCGCCCGGTCCCCTTCCCCGTCAGGTAGCCCTTGGCGAAGGCCTCCTCGGCGATGCCGGCGGGGCCGCCGCCGAGCGCCATGGTCATGCGCACCGGCAGGCGGTCCGCCGTCTCGGCGGCCTCATAGGCGACGACATCGCTCCAGCCGCCGATCATGCCGACGCAGGCGTCCATCACCGAGCCGATGCCGTAGGAAAGGCAGCGGTTGCCGGCGAGCTCGATCGCCTCGACCAGCTCCTCGACGCTGGGCTCCGGCATGGCCTCCTTGAGGGCCTCCTGCGCGCGCTCCTGCAAGAGGCCGGTGGGCTCGCCGTTCTCGCGCACGATGACCCCGCCCGGCGGGTTCGGCGTCGCGCGGTCGATGCCCGCCAGCTTGAGGGCGGCCGAGTTCGCGACGCCCATGTGCCCGCAGCAGCGGCCGAGCCAGACGGGATGGTCGGGCGTCACCTTGTCGAGGTCCCAGCGCGTCGGATGCCGCTTACCCTCGAGGCGGTCGTGGTCGTAGCCGCTGCCGGTGATCCAGGTGCCGGGCGCCGTGGTCTTCGCCCTTGCCGCCACCAGGGTAACGATCTCCGCGACGGTGCTGACCGTGCCGGGCGTGATGTCGAGGCTCTTCGCGCGCCGGCCGAGCGACATCAGGTGCATGTGCGCGTCGTGGAAGGCGGGGATCGCGAGCCGGCCGCGCAGGTCGATGCGCCGCGTGGCAGGCCCGGCCAGCATTCCGACGTCGCTCGCTTGGCCGGCCGCCAGCACCTTGCCGTCGCGGATGGCCAGCGCCTGGGCCATGCCCGGCGCCAAGCCGCACCAGATCGGCCCACCCATGAGAATGAGGTCCGCCTTGCCGTCGATCGTAGCC